>NZ_JAGBIX010000008.1:0-45538 GCF_017934775.1 Kandleria sp.
ATAAGTCTGAAATGCGCTATAATTTTTATGGTTTAATGTTGTAGTTTTCATAATTACATTATACCAAAAAATGCGTCGGATTTATCCGGCGCATTTTATTTTTGAAAACTAATCCAGATTATCTATCCGGGTCAGCCCCTTATTCAATGTTATCAATCATATTCAACAGCAATTCTTTGTTGTAATCACCATCAATCAATAATTCATTATAACAGTTATAATAATATTCTAAATCTTCATCTGCTTCTTTTTTTGTTTCAAATAAAGCATAAGCATTTTCATCATCGTCACCATCCTGGTATTCTTCTTCAATCAAGGCATAGCGATACATCTGTTCACCAAAGGTGATAAGCTTTCTTAAAGAATTGTTATAGGCAGTGATGTTTTCTTCCAATAGATAATTACGACATTCTTCTTTTATTTCATTGATATCTAAGATGTCTTCTTCAAAAGGATATTCACTATATCCTTCATAGTCATTAAGTTCTTTTAATTGACTTGCGACTTCTTCAAAATGAGAAAGAGTATTGTCATAGAGTTCTACTTCCTCTTCATCTAGTGGAAATGATGAATATGTCAAAGATGCAATGAGCTCATTAATAGAAAAAATGGTTGCAAGATGTGCAGAATCATACTGTTCTAAAAAAGCATGCCCATAGATTGTCGCAATCTTTCCTGTCATTTCATATGCTTCCTTAAGCTGAATGGCAGTAAGTTTTTTTGATCTTATGGCTGTTTCTAGAAAACTTACAAACTGATTTCTAACATCCAATGCCATCTCTAAATAAACCATTTTTATTTTCCTGATGCAGGCGCCATCAAGGCACGAAGTGAAGAAATAGGCATTGTCTGAATAATGACATGACCTGGTCCTGTAATGACTGTATTAAAGAAGCCTTCTCCTCCAAGCATCTTGTTCTTTAAACCTTTGACAGTCTGGATGTCCATTGAACATGTGGCATCCATTGCTGCTAGATAACCACTATCAATGATAATCTGCTGACCTGGTTCAAGATCATATTCAATAGCTGAACCATCAATTTCCATAAACAATAATCCAGGTCCAGTATATTTGCTCATAATGAATCCTTCTCCACCGAATAATCCAGTAGACAAACGACGAGCTAAGAATGTTTCTCTTGCTACGCTATCTGTACTTGCTAAAAATGATGACTTCTGTAAAATGATGGACTGTCCAGGAGCAAGTTCAAGTGCTCTGATTTCACCTGCAAATGATGAAGAAAAAGCAATCATGCCATCATTTTGGGCAGTATATCTATTTAAGAATAAAGTTTCTCCAGAAAAAGCACGTCCTAAAGCCTTCCCAAGTCCTCCATTGCTTGTTGTTTCCATGTTGATGCCTGGTGACATATATGCCATTGCTCCCGCATCACTCAACATTGTTTCTCCTCTTTGAAGCTGCAATTCAACAACTGGAAATGGCTTTCCCTTAATTTCATATCTCATTGTCTATTCCTCCTCTTATAAATTAAGTTGCTCTAACGCTTTAGCTATACCATCCTGATCGGGATCATCAAATTGATATTGAGCAAGCTTTTTCAATTTATCCGATGCTTTCTTTGACACGACACCAATGTGACAAAGATCTATCATCTGATAATCGTTCATAGAATCTCCAAAAGCAATCGTATCTTCAACGCTTCCACCTAATTCATCAAGTACTCTTTTAATGCCATCGGCTTTTGTGCAATCTTTAAGAATGATTTCTCCATCAATGATTTCACTTCCCTTTTTAGAGAATGTTACGACATTAAAATGATCGACAAGATATTTCACTATGTCCAAGAATAAGTAACGATCCGTTGCTACAAAAGCAATCTTAGTTACCCCCGTTTCACTCACATTAAATGCGCTCATTGGCAAACGGTTTTCTTTTTGTCTTCTCACTTCAAAATATCTTTTCATTTCAGGATTATCGCCAAATTCCTTTTGATGTCTTGCATCAAAGTACTCATTAATTCCCGGTGTCTGATAAATAGCGTTTTCTGTTTCCAATGCAAAACGTACCTTATGGTTCATAAAGAGTGTCATAACTTCCTGTAGGACAGTTGTATCCATATAGTTCTTAAAGATATACTTCCCATTAACACTTACAAATCCACCTGCACTTGCAATAAAGCCATCAGCAGGTACACGTTCAAGATTCCCACCTACAATGGATACAGGGGCACGTCCTGTACATATAAATATCTTATGACCTTTCTTTTTTATTTTTTGCATTTCTTCAATCGTTCTTTCAGTAACGTAGCGTGATTTACCAAATAAGGTACCATCTACATCAAAAAACAGATACTTCATGTTTTATCCTCCTATATTCCCATTATACAAAAAATATGCTTTTTATTCACTTATTATCATTTTTTAAAAAAAACCAATTACAAAACGTAATTGGTTTATAATGTTTCTTCTACAATATTAGGCTTTTTAACAGTCTGACTTGTTAAATGATAAGCTGAAATAATCTCCTCTCTCAACTCATCACTCAATCCTGTATTGGTATAGACTGAAAGCAGTGATTCTCCTTGTTTGACATAATCTCCAATTTTCTTATGTAGAACAAGTCCCACTGAATGATCAATGACATCATCAACAGTAGCACGTCCTCCACCAAGTTTCATGGAAACAAGACCAAGTGTCAATGCTTCTAGATCTTCAATATATCCTTCTTTAGAAGAAGTCACTTCAATGACTTCTTTTACTTCTTTAAATTTACTTGGATCAGTAATGTAAGAACCATCTCCACCTTGTGCTTCAACCATCTTCTTAAAGACATTTAATGCACTCTTATCTTCAATGACTTTATGAAGCATCTCTTTCGCTTCTACTCTTGAAGAGGCCACATGTGCCATCATAAGCATTGTTTCTCCTTCTTCAAAACATAAGGATGTAAAATCTTCTGGTCCTTCTCCATTTAAAGTAGCGATAGCTTCCTTGACTTCCAAAGCATTGCCAATCGCATTTCCTAATGGCTGATTCATATTAGAAATAGTCGCTCTTGTATCTTTGCCAAGATGTTTTCCTATTTCAATCATTGTTTTAGCAAGAACTCTTGCATCTTCGATTGTTTTCATGAAGGCACCATCACCATATTTTACATCTAGCAAAATGCCATCAGCGCCCGCTGCAAGTTTCTTTGACATAATAGAAGAAGCAATAAGAGGAATAGAATTCACTGTTCCTGTTACATCTCTTAAGGCATACATCTTCTTGTCAGCTGGTACAAGACTGCCAGTCTGTCCAATGATAGAAAAATGCATTTCATTTACTTGCTCAATAAAATCTTTTTCTTCAATCGCAATACTTAATCCTGGGATAGATTCAAGCTTATCTAAAGTTCCTCCCGTATGGCCAAGTCCTCTACCGCTCATTTTAGCAACAGGGACTCCGCAGGCTGCCACCATTGGACCAACGGCTAATGATGTCTTGTCTCCTACTCCACCGGTTGAATGTTTATCAATCTTGATACCTTTTATTTCACTTAAGTCCAAGACATCACCACTATGCATCATTTCTAATGTCAATGTAGCAATTTCTTCAGCTGTCATTCCTTTAAAATAGACAGCCATCATCCAGGCACTCATCTGATAATCAGGAATGTCTCCTTTTACATAGCCATCAATAATGAAATGAATTTCATCTTTTGATAAAGCTTCTCCATTTTTCTTTTTTTCAATCAAGTCAACCATTCTCATATTATCACCTACTCAAATTTCTGGCCCACTTCAAAGATGCTTTTTCCGTTAAGGTAATCTTGTACACTCATACGTTTCTTTCCAGCTACCTGTAATTCAGTAATGAGATAGATTCCATCTTCCGCTTTCACACCAATGGCATCCTTAAATATTTTTACAATTGTACCATTGTCTTCTTGTCCATGATGTCTCATAGCATTTTCACACTGATGAATCTTACCACTCCATAATTTTACACGTGTACCCTGATAGGTAGTAAAGCATCCAGGCCATGGATTTAGTCCTCTCACTTTATTAAAAATATCTCTTGTGGAATGATTCCAATCCAGTCTTTCATCTTCTCTTGAAATAATTGGAGAAATAGTAACAAGTTCTGGATCTTGTGGAATTCTTTTATTTGTTCCTTCTAATATTGAAGGTAATGTCTCCTTTAACAGCTCTGCACCCATAACAGCCAAGCGATCATAAAGAACACCTACTGTATCTTCATCACTGATTGGTGTTTCACTTTGTGAGATAATATCTCCGGCATCCATTTTTTCTGCCATATACATAATTGTAACACCGGTCTTTTCATCATTTTCAATGATAGCACGATGTACTGGTGCCCCACCACGATGACGAGGCAACAATGAAGCATGCACATTGATACATCCTAATTCAGGGGCATCAAGTACTGCAGTTGGGACAATCTGTCCATAGGCAGCAGTGATGATAAGATCTGGTTTAAGATCTAATACACCCTGATAATCTTTCTTGATTCTTTCTGGCTGTACAACAGGAATATTATGTTCTAAAGCAACCGTCTTTACATCGCTTGGAGTAAGAATCTTTTTTCTTCCTACTGGACGATCTGGCTGTGTAACAACCCCGACAATATTATAGTTTTCCTTAATTAACATTTCTAAAACTTCTTTAGAAAAAGAAGCTGTACCCATAAATACAATTCTTTTATTCATATGACCCTCTCTTTCTGCACATTTCATTATAACATAAAGGTATTCTTTGAGAAGAGAATACGTGGAAATGAATATTTCTCAATGATATAATAAAAATAAAATTGAAAGGATGATGAAATTATGAATAATAGGCCTAGAAGTCGTGAAAAAAATGTAACGTCCGGAGGCGGTAATGCTTTTGAACGTACATCCTCACGCTCTTCTCTTCCCATTGGTGGAAAGAAATCACTGCCAGCCATTCTGATGGTTGTATTAGCCATGATACTAGGTGGCGGAGGTTTCTCTTTATCTTCTCTATTAGGTGGTACACAGCCCACTTACACTGACTCCTCTTCCACTACTTCATGGAGTCAAGGTGATGCTGATATGTCTAGCATCAATACAAATGTGGATCCCGCCTCTCGCAGCAAATATGCCAATATCATCGGTGGAGGACAGGACCAGGTAACAGTTATGGTCTATATGTGCGGTTCTGATCTTGAATCGAGAAGCGGTATGGCAACTAAGGATCTTCAGGAAATGGCAAATGCGACCTTAAGCAATAAGGTCAGATTGCTTGTCTATACCGGTGGGGCTTCACGTTGGCAAAACAATGTTGTGAGCAGCTCTACCAATCAGATCTATGAAGTCAAGAACGGTCAGTTCAGTCGTGTTGTTGATAATGATGGCAATCGCGCTATGAGTGATCCTGCTACATTAACACGTTTTATTAAATATGCCTCAACAAACTATAAAGCCAATCGCTATCAGCTGATCTTCTGGGATCATGGAGGAGGCTCTGTTTCTGGCTTTGGCTATGATGAAAAACATCAGCGTCCGGCTATGAATCTTGCAGAAATTGATTCAGCCTTAACTAATGCCAATGTGAAATTTGATTTCATTGGCTTTGATGCCTGTCTTATGGCTACTGTAGAAAATGCCCAGATGCTTTCTAAACATGCGGACTATCTTATTGGTTCTGAAGAAACAGAACCAGGTACAGGATGGTACTATACTGATTGGCTTACACGTCTTTCTACTAATTCATCTACAACTACATTAAATATTGGAAAAATGATTGCAGATGACTATATGAGTCATAATAAAGGCAACTATAATACAACATTATCCATTGTGGATCTCTCTGAATTATCTAAGACATTAACTTCCCCATTTAATGATTTTGCCAAGAGCATCAATTCAATGATGCAGACAGATAAAAAAACTGACGTCATGAATGCCCGTATGAAATCACGTGAGTTTGCCCAGGCCAATAGAATTGATCAGATTGATCTTAGTGATTTTGCTGGTCGTATTAATAATGATGAAGGCAGCAAGCTATCTTCTGTTATTAAAAGTGCAATCAAATATAATCGTACGAACATGATGAACGCCTATGGTCTTTCTATCTTCTTCCCACAAAGTCGTACCAACAAGATTGACAGCATGGTAGATACCTATTCCAAGATTGGCGTTAGCGATGAGTATTCAAAGGCCATCCAGAATGCTGGTACTCTTGTCAGTGCTGGACAGAGTGTCCAGGGTGGAGACAGCGGTTCCTTTGGACAATTGTTGCAAAGTCTTACTGGCAGTGAGACTTCTGGTCAATTGGCAATGCAAATGCTGACACAGATGCTAAGTGGACAGAATCTGAATATTTCTGGATTAAGCAATAAAAATACTAAATTTATTATGGAATCTACTTTATCTAAGGATAATTTAACGCAGTATGTGAAGTCCCATCAATTAGATAACAAGAAGCTTAACTGGGTCAATGAAGATGGCAAAAAGAAACTCAAGCTTTCTGAATCAGAATGGAAGATGATACAGAAGGTTGATCTTAATATCTTCTATAAGTACAATAATGGCTACTTTAATCTAGGAGAAGACAATATCTTCAAGTTTGATAATGATGGCAATATGATTGCTGATGAAGATGGTACATGGCTGGCAATTAACGGACAGGTTGTGCCTTATTATCATGTCTCTACGCAAGAGAAAGATGATGATTATACTATCATCGGATATGTGCCTTGTCGTATTAATGGAGTAAGAAACAACTTGATTCTTTCTTTTACTGATGAGAACCCTAAAGGAAAAATCATCGGTGCTTCTACAATCTATAATTCATCTACTACAGAAACGAATCCGAAGATAAATACAACGCTAAAACAAGGTGATCGTATTGATCTTCTTTGTGAATATATAGAAGGAAATAAAAAAAGCTTGAAAGTATTTGGCAATATGTTATCCTACTCAAAGGATATGAAAATATCCGATGTGAAAATAGGTGATAATAAGATGATTCGTACATATCATATTACTGATCTCTATAATCACTCTCATTACACGCAAAGCTATTAAAAAAAGCATGTATTTGGGAATCAAAAAAAGTATTGCATTCACATTATAATTTTGATAAAATACAAAAGCAAACGAAAGGACGAGGTGAATTAATATGGCAAACATGAAACAGCAGATTAAAAGATATAAAAATGCTGATAAGAAGCATGCAGTTAATGTAGCATTCAAGTCTTCTTTAAAAACTTCTATCAAGAAAACAGTTAATGCTATCGAAGCTGGCAACAAAGAAGAAGCAGTTGCATTATTCAACGCTACTGTAAGCAAATTAGATTCTTCAGTTTCTAAAGGCATCCATCATAAAAACTATGCTAGTAGACAGAAATCTAAATTACAGAAGAAAATCAACGCTCTTGGATAATTCCAAGAGTTTTTCTTTTTGACTCTTCTTTACCTCCATGTATACAATAGTATCAGGAGGTTTTTTTATGGAAAGACTAGATGTCCCAGTAAATGAGACTTGGGATCTTACACTGATTTATAAAAACAAGGATAAATTTTTTGAAGATGAAAAAAGAGCACAATCTCTTCTTTCTTCATTAAGAGAAAGAAAAGATTGTTTTACGAAGTCTAAAGAAGACTTCCACACCTTCTATGAAGATTATGTTACTCTTTCTCGTCTTTTATCTAAGATGTATGAGTATGCTCATCTTAATACTGATGTTGAACCTGGCAATCAGGATTATCAGCTATTGCTTTCACATATTTTGACTTTGTTTGATCAATTTGAGAATAATCTTGATTTTATGAATGTAGAGATCATTAAGAATAAAGAGGCAATTGAAAAATATCTAGAGGATAACTCTTTTGATCTTTATCGTTATCAAATTAAACAGATTCTTCGTGAAGAAAAGCATATGCTAAGTCAAGAGATGGAAACATTGCTTTCTAAGATGTCCCCTATTGCCAATACGGGAGAACAGATTTTTGATGCGCTTCGTCTTGAATATGAAGATGTGATTGTGGATGGTGAAAGAAAAACATTAAATAGTGCGACACTTAATGAATTTTTAAAGAACCCTTCTCAGGAAGTAAGAAAACAGGCTTATGAGAAGTTCTATAAGGAATATAAACGTTATGAGAATGTCTTTGCCTTAACGCTTGCTGATTGTATGAAGAAAGATGCATTCTATGCTGATGTGCGTCATTTTAATGATCCTCTTGACTATTCTTTATGGGATGATGATGTACCTAGAGAATTATTCTATAAGATCTTAGATAAAGCCAATAAGGACTATCGTCCTTTATTCCATCGTTATAATAAGCTTAAAAAAGAGTTGCTTAAATTAGATACTCTTTATAACTATGATTTATTTACTCCTTTAGTAAAGCCTAGTGTGAAACGTTATTCAATCGATGATTGTTTTCGTATTATTCTTGAAGTAACTTCTGTGTTTGGTGAAGAATATACTGATATTATCAAGAAAGCTCGTGATGAAAGATGGATTGATTATCATCCTACAAAAGGAAAAGCAACAGGTGCTTATTCTGCAGGATGCTATGATACGAAGCCTTATATTTTAACAAACTTTATCGGTGATTATGATTCACTTTCTACCTTGATTCATGAATTAGGTCACAGCTGTCATACTTATCTTTCTTGCAAGTACCAGGATCCTGCCAATAGTGATTATCGTATTTTTGTGGCAGAGGTGGCTTCTACTGTCAATGAAACTTTACTTATTAACCATATGATCAGCCATGCTAAAAGTGATGAAGAGAAAGCCTACTTCCTTTATGAATTCTTAGAAAACTGCGTTGGTCTTATTTTCCGTCAGCCAATGTATGCACAGTTTGAAGATACTCTTCATCAGTGGGCAAAAGATCATATTCCAATGAATGCTTCTAAGATTACTTCACTTTATGATAAAATAAATAAGGAATACTATGGAGAAGATGTAACCAATAATCAATATGTAGGTCATTCTTGCTTCTATATTCCTCATTTCTATTATAATTATTATGTCTATAAATATACGTTAGGCATGACTGTTGCTTTAGCAATTGTGTCTCGTATATTAAATCATGATTCTCAACAGGTTGAACAATACTTATCTTTCTTGAAATCAGGAGGATCTATGTCCCCTATTGATTTATTAAAGAAAGCTGGTGTTGATCCACTTGATGATAAGATCTATGATGATGCATTCCACTATTTCGAACATCTATTAAATATGTTTGAAGAGATTATGAAAAGAGGCGAAAAAGATGTTAAGGAATAAGACACGAAGTGTACGTGTAGGAAATTTAACAATCGGTGGCAATGATCATGTTGTCATCCAATCTATGTGCAATACGAAAACAAAAGATGTCAAGGCAACTGTTGAACAGATTAAACGTCTAGAAGATGCTGGATGTGAACTTGTAAGATTGGCTGTCTTTGATCAGAC
Source organism: Kandleria sp. (assembly GCF_017934775.1). Taxonomy (NCBI): domain Bacteria; kingdom Bacillati; phylum Bacillota; class Erysipelotrichia; order Erysipelotrichales; family Coprobacillaceae; genus Kandleria; species Kandleria sp. The sequence continues at coordinate 9,403 of NZ_JAGBIX010000008.1, forward strand.
TGATGCTAAAGCAATTAAGAATATCAAGGAACAGGTTTCTATTCCCCTTGTTGCAGATATTCATTTTGATTATCGTTTAGCTCTTACAGCCATTGAATCTGGTATTGATAAGATTCGTATCAATCCTGGAAACATTGGGAATATTGACCATACAAGAGCTGTTGTAGAAGCCTGCAAAAAGAAACATATTCCCATTCGTATCGGTGTAAACAGCGGTTCTATTGAAAAAGATATTTTAAAAAAATATGGCAAGCCAACTGCAGAAGGCATGATTGAAAGTGCCATGAAGCATGTTCAGATTCTTGAAGATCTTGATTTCCATGATATTGTGATCTCATTGAAATCTTCTAATACATTAATGACTATTCAGGCCTATGAATTAGCAGCTAAGACTTTTGATTATCCTTTACATGTAGGTGTCACTGAAGCTGGAACTGCACTTGGTGGTACAATCAAGTCAGCTTTTGGTATTGGCAGCATTCTTTATCAGGGAATTGGCAATACGATCCGTGTTTCTTTAAGTGATGATCCAGTGGAAGAAATCAAGGTCGCTAAAACATTACTTAAAGAATTAGGTTTAGCAAAAAATGTTCCTACATTGGTATCTTGTCCAACATGTGGTCGTATTCAGTATGATATGATTCCTATTACAAGAGAGATTGAATCTTTCTTAAATGACATTCACGCTGATATAACAGTGGCTATCATGGGATGTGCAGTCAATGGTCCTGGGGAAGCAAAGAACGCTGATATCGCTATTGCTGGTGGTGTTGGTGAAGGTCTTTTAATTAAAAAAGGTGAAATTATTAGAAAAGTGAAACAAGAAGATATGGCAGAAGAACTTAAAAAAGAAATTCTTGCTATGGTAAAAGAGAAAGATTAATCTTTCTCTTTTTTAGTAATGTCCATTTTTTATTCGTATACATAAATTAGGAGGTGAAATTCTAACTATGAATTCTTATATTAGTGAAATCAACTATCATGACTTTCATGAATTATTAATAAGCAACCATATCCATGTTGATCAGTCTCTTGAACAAAGACTATTATCTGTTTTAAAAAATAATGTCTATGCCTTAGACAATGCGACTTATTCTTTTGTATTGGTGAAATATATGTCTAAGTTTACTCATCTTGAAAATGATTGTATACGTACTCTTATTTCTTCTATAAGAAAACAGTCATAGCAAGTACTATGACTGTTTTAATGTATCATTGAACGTGTTGTTTTCAAACATTTCAATTTCTTCTTTATAGGGTGCTTTACCATCAATATAAGGTGTTTCTAGGATCTTAGGAACATCTTTTAATCGTGGGTTATGAACAATCTTATTTAATGTTTCAAATCCGATTTCTCCATAGCCGATGTTTTCATGTCTATCTTTATGCGCACCTTGTACATTCTTTGAATCATTGATGTGAATTGCTAGTACACGATCTAATCCGATTGTTTCATCAACCATATCTAAGATATGATCAAAGTCTGTTAAATCGTATCCTGCATCATGAAGATGACATGTATCTAAACAGATTCCTAACTTATCACTAAGTTCTACATGTTCAATAATGTAGGCAAGCTGTTCAAATGTTGTACCAAGCTCTGACCCTTTTCCGGCCATTGTTTCAAGTAGAATTTTTACATTCTGATCTGGTGATAATACTTCATTTAATCCATCGATAATGGACTGTAGACCAGCTTCTTCCCCTGCTTTTACATGTGAACCAGGATGAAGAACTAAACGTGATGCTCCAATGGCTTCTACACGTTCAATTTCTGTCTTTAGAAAGCTTACTGCTAATTCATATGTTTCTTTCTTGATTGTATTAGCTAGATTAATAATATAGGGAGCATGAACGACCAGATTATCTAATGAGATATGATGTTCTTCCATCAAAGCTTTTGCTTCTTCTACTTTTAGTTCAGAAATAGGCTTTCTTCTTGTATTCTGAGGTGCACCAGTATAGAACATGAAGGTAGTCGCATTATAGGATAAAGCTTCTTTTACACTTCCTAAAAGCATATCTTTCCCCTTCATTCCTACGTGTGACCCAATTAATAATTTTGTCATTACCAGTTACCTTCTTCTGCTTTACGCTTTTCAATCTGCGCTTTTTTATAGCGTTCTTTTCTTTGACGTCTGATATCCTGCTGAATAATCTGTCTTTTCTGTTTACGATAAAGCTTTTCAATTTCTCTTTTTCTTTTCTTCTTATATCCTGGCTTAACTTTCTTAGGCTTCTTAATGATCTTCTGTACTTCTTTTTCTAATTCAGTAGGTTCATGTACACGCTTATTACGTTTATCTCTTTCACCCGCATCTACAAGTTTTCCACCTTTAATTTGTTTCATTTCAAAGTGAATATGTTTCTTTTCTAATGATTCAACCATTTCCTGGTTTGATGTATCATACATTGAGAAACATTCACCTGTATATTTACCACGTCCACAACGTCCTGAACGATGAATATAGAAATCTCTTTCAGTTGGGAATTCCATATTGATAACGTGAGATACACCATCAATATCTATACCACGAGCTGCAATATCTGTTGCGACAATATACTGATATTCATTGTTATGAATACGTCTCATCATCTGCTTACGTTCTCTTGGTTCAAGATCACCATGGATTTCTCCAATACGATAACCATCTTCACGTAAAGCTTTTGCGATTGCAGTAACTTCAGTTCTCTTGTTCGCAAAGATAATACAGATATAAGGATCAATCATTCCCATGATTGTCTTTAAGACATCATAGCGATCTCTATGTTTTGTTGGAATAAGATAATGCTTAACATTCGCAGAAGATGTCATTGACTGATTGATAGTAACCATCTCAGGATTTTTCATATATTTTCTTAAGAATGGTTTCATTGCTTCTGGAATTGTAGCTGAGAAAACAAGCATCTGTAAGTTTTCTTTCATTTTTCCAAGTACGATATCTAAGTCTTCAATATAACCGAATTCTAATGTCATATCTGCTTCATCAATGACAAAAATATCAGCAGTAGTGATCTTTAAGGCATTTTCATCAATAGCTAAATCCTTAATACGACCAGGTGTACCAATGATAATATGTGGCTGATTATTAAGTTTAGTAATAGTCTTCTGTTTATCACTTCCCCCAATAATCAAAGACACACGAAGATCCTTATTGAATCTTCTGAATTCTTTTGCATTCTGATAGATCTGCATAGCCAACTCTCTTGTTGGTGCTGCAACTACAGCCTGAATGCATTCTTTATTTGTATCAATTCTATCCATGATTGGCAATAAGAAAGCATGAGTCTTCCCTGTACCAGTCTGTGAAATACCTACTACATCTCTTCTTTTCTTTACAAGAGGAATAACCTTCTCCTGTATTTCTGTAGGTTTATTAAAGTTAATATGTTCAATTGTTTTATTAATATATTCTTTAAAAGAAAATTGATTGAAATTTGGCATATTTTTCGCCTCCTTTAGCTTATGAATTATAACATAAAACTTTAAAAGTGCAAAAAGATTTGTTACATTAAGAATATAAAAAGGAGATTTATAAAATGTTAGTGACTGGAATTATCCCTAGAGGATATTGTAAAGGTGTCGTTAGAGCCATCAATATTGCTAAAAAAGCTACAAAAGAAGTAGAAAAGAAACCTCTCTATATTCTTGGCATGATTGTTCATAATCAATATATCGTTAATGCCTTACGTGATTTAGGGGCCATTACCATTGAAGATAAAAACAAGACCAGAGAAGAGCTTCTTGATGAAATAGATGAAGGAACAGTTATCATCACTGCTCATGGAGCAGGTGATATTGTTACAGAGAAAGCCTTAAATAAAGGACTAGATGTTATCGATGCTTCTTGTCTTGATGTCATTAAGACCCATGATCTTATCAAAGCGAAGCTTAATGAAGGATTCGAGATTCTTTATATTGGTAAAGAACATCATCCTGAAGCAGAAGGTGCACTGCTTATTGATCCTTTACATATTCACCTTATTCAAAAGAAAGAAGACTTTGATCAGCTTGATCCTTCTAAAAAGTATTTATTGACGAATCAGACAACAATGTCATTATATGACATTTATGAATTAAGTGAATATGCAAAACAGAAACTTCCTCATGTAGAAATAGAACAGGAAATCTGTACTGCTACAAAAATCAGACAGGAAGCTATTAGAGATCTTCCTGATGATGTTGATCTTGTCATCATCGTTGGTGACCCTCATTCTAATAACACAAAGAAATTAGCCTCTATCTCAAGAGATCTCGCTCATAAGGATGTAAGAATGATTGGTTCAATTGAAGAACTTAATATTAATGATCTAAAAGGAAAGAAGCATGTAGCTGTCTCTTCTGGAGCCTCTACTCCTACTTCTCTTACTAATCAGATCATCAGCTATATTGAACAGTTTGATGAAAATGATCCTTCTACTTACCCACTACCAAAGATCGATTATGATAAAATTCTAAAATAGAAAAAGCGACAGAACGTCGCTTTTTCTTGTACATTTATTTCAAAAGGAATAAAATTGAAATAGGAGGGATTGTAATATGTTAGTCAAAAAAATTCTTTGTACATTTTTGTTTGCTTTTATGTGTTTTTCGACTGTTAACTCTGTTAATGCTGCTGGTAAAAATAAAATTCTCGTGGTAAAATCTCTTAGTAATTTTGAAGATGAAAGTTACGAACATGTCGCCTATTCTAAAAATGTAAGCAAAAAGAAAATCGCAAGTAGAGATAAGCGTATAAAGGGCATTTCCTACAATAATAAGACAAATACATTGACGCTTAAGAACTTTAAGGCAAAACGATATGGCTTATATATTGATGTATCACGCAATATGACAATCAAGCTGATTGGGAAATGTTCCATTAAAGATCTTGATATTTCAGGTATATATAATAAGCGTTATGTTGTTAAAGTAACAGCTTCTAAGAAAGCTACTTTGAAGTCGCAACATCTTCAGCTCGTTCAGTGTCGTCTTGCCCTTAAGAAGAAGGCCGTTATTAAAGTTCATAGTAAATCAAATTCAGCATCTATCGTTTCTTTAACGATGTCGCATGCTCAATCTAACATCATTGGGAAAATCAATGGCAAAAAGCCTTCTCGATTAATGAAGGTCTATACTGCTTATCGTGAAAATGACCCACATAAAGTAGATTTCTACGAACATTATTATAAAAAAAAGACAGCTACTATCACTAAATAGACAAACGAGGAGATTTAAATCTCCTCGTTTATTATTTTATAGATTGAATAAACGTATGTGTTATTCTTGCGGTAATGCCCCATATAACTTCTTTTTGAAATAAATAGAAGAGAATGTTGTCGGTCTTAGTCATCCATTTATATTCTTTTCCTCCTGGTATTAATTCAAAAGGAAAATGTTCTTCTGGAACAGTTGTTGTGGTAACAGAATATTTTTGTGGGACATTGCTTAATAAAAAGCCAACTGGAACTTTGAAGATATGGTGCACTTCATCACTAGAATAGGTATCATGATAATCATCAATAATACCAATAAATGGATAAATGACCATTCCTCTTGCCTCAATGGGATCCATCTGTGCAAGTATGTGAACTTGTTTCTTATCAATCAGAAGCTCTTCGCATACTTCACGTATACAGGCCTGTTTTCTTGTTTCTCCTTCATCTCTATGACCACCAGGGAAACATACATCACCAGGCTGATGTCTTAACTCATAAGATCTTACTTCATAAAGCAATGAATAATCATCATCATGCTTGATCAAAGGAATCATCACTACTGATTCTTTGGGACGATAATGACTTTGATGATCTCCCCAATTATTCTTGATAGTATCTATTAAATCCATCGCTATTCCTCACTATAGGAAACAAGGGTTCCATCATCATCGTATATAACTTTTGCCTGATGAAACTGATTGTCTTTTAGCCAATCTAAATAGTGATAATCGGCTGGCCATGAAGGGAGATCATAGAGTTCTTCATCCTTGATCCACTTGAGTTCTCCTTCATCGTTTCCATGAAGTTCCCCTTCAAAATGATGACTCTCATAGATGAACATCAGTTCATCTTCACCATTATGAAGACCAGGAAAAGTGACCATACCTACAAATCTGGCATCAATGATGTGATAGCCTGTTTCCTCAAATGTTTCTCTTATGGCACATTCAAAAGGGGATTCTCCCTTTTCCAGCTTTCCACCTACACCTATCCATTTGCCTTCATTGATGTCATTTTTCTTTTTTGTACGATGAAGCATCAATGTGTAGCCTTCTTTTCTTAGATAGATGGTTGTCGTAAGTATCATTATGCAAACCTGAAATAATCTGGAGAGGTACTGGTAATAATCTCAGCATCTATTTCTTCTTGTAGAAGTTCTTTTAGTTTTTCTACCATAATAACTTCTACATGATGACCAACATCAACTAAGACCATATCACAAATCGTACTATCTTCACCGGCATGATATTTAATATCTCCAGTAAGATAAGCATCCACATCAATATTGTGAATAAAGTCAGCGCCCGCACCGCCACACACTGCGACAGTGTGAATAGTTTCTTTATCTCCTGCAATGCGCACATAATCTAAGTGGAAAACATTTTTTACATGTTCTAGAAAGTCATTTAAAGACATTTCTTCTTGTAATTTACCGGCTTTTGCGATACCTGTTTCTTCACATTCACCAACTTCTATTAGTCCTAATTCTTCACATAGCCAATTGTTCATGGCTACTTTATCCAATGGTGTATGAGAACTGTAGATCACAAGATCATTCTTGATTGCTTCTTCTATACATGTACCAACATATCCAGATAAGTTAAGATCTAATCTTTTAAATAGAAAAGGATGATGTGTAATAAGCATATCGCATCCTTTTGCGATAGCTTCTCTAATTGTGCGTAAATCACAATCTAAAGCTATCATGATCTTATGAACTTCCTGTTCATAATGACCACATTGAAAACCACTTACATCCCATTCTTCCTGTAAAGATAATGGGAAATGTCTTTCCATGATTTCTACAATCTCTCCTGCTTTCATTCAATCACCTTCTTAATAAGATCAACCATATCTTTGACTTCCTGATACTTTTCATTGGTTTGAGGAAGTCCTTTTAAAATATTGCTTTGACTTACTAGCTGTTTTTGCCATTTTTCAATAAAGAGAGGGTCTTTCTTTTTCATAAGAACTGGTCCAAAGATCAGTTCTTCTTTAGTATAGGATACATCTTTTCCTTTTTCCACAATAATGATTTCATAGATATGATGTGCATCTTTTACGACATCTTCATCAATGATACGCATATCATGTTTCATTAAGTATTCTCTTAAAAGATCAATTGCGGTATTAGCCTGTAAAAAGAAACGTGCTGTTTCCATCTTTTCTGGATGACGATCTAAAATCTGTGTCATCAATAATCCACCCATACCACAGATTGATATCATGTCTACTTCTTTATCCACAATTGGTGCTAAACCATCACCTAATAATGGAATGACATGTCCTTCAACTTCTTCTTGTGCAATAGTTGCCATTGAACTATGAAGTGGGCCTTCCGCAACATCACATGCATAGGCATGTGAGATTGCTTTTTCTTTAAAAAGAAAACAAGGCAGATAGGCATGATCAGTGCCAATGTCTGCCAAGATATTTCCTTTTTTATAGTTTTTTATGCATTCTGCAATCTTTAGAAGTCGTTTTGATTTAAGTTTCATTAACGATCTAAGAAATCCTTTAGACGTTTAGAACGTGAAGGATGTTTTAACTTTCTTAAAGCTTTCGCTTCAATCTGTCTGATACGTTCACGTGTAACGTTAAATTCTTTACCCACTTCTTCTAGTGTTCTAGTACGTCCATCATCTAATCCGAAACGTAATCTTAGAACTTTTTCTTCTCTGTCTGTTAATTCAAGAAGAACTTCGTTTAATTCATCTTTTAACAATTCGTTAGATGCATAGTCATCTGGAGACATGGCACCTTCATCTTCGATAAAGTCTCCTAAATGAGAATCATCTTCTTCACCAATTGGTGTTTCAAGTGAAACTGGTTCAAGAGAAATCTTCTGAATTTCTCTTACTTTTTCTGGAGTCATACCTTCCATCTTACCAGCGATTTCTTCAGCAGTAGGTTCTCTACCTAATTCCTGAATAAGCTGTCTTTGAATTCTAGTAAGCTTATTGATTGTTTCTACCATGTGGACTGGAATACGAATAGTTCTTGCCTGATCCGCAATAGCTCTTGTGATAGCCTGTCTGATCCACCAAGTGGCATATGTAGAGAACTTGAATCCTTTTGTATAATCAAACTTTTCTACAGCCTTGATAAGACCCATGTTACCTTCCTGAATAAGATCAAGGAATAACATACCTCTACCTACATATCTCTTAGCGATAGAAACGACAAGACGTAAGTTGGCAGCTGCAAGTTTTTTCTTTGCTTCTTCTCCTACTTCTCCACCTTCAAGAATCTGTTTTGCTAAATCGATTTCCTGATCATGTGTTAATAAATCAACACGACCGATTTCTTTAAGATACATCTTGACTGGATCATTGATTTTAACATTAGAACCTAACTGGTTCATGTCATCATCTTTATCCTTATCATGCAACATGCTCATAGTGTCGCCCATATCAAGACTAGTACCAAAGTCTAGATCAGGTGTATCATCGTCATCATCGTCATCATCTAATCCTAAATCTAAAGATAATCCTTCTAAGCCGGCAAGATCATCGTCTCCACCGCCCATGATATCGTCTTCATCGATATCAAGATCATCTTCTGATAATAAGTCATTATCAGAGATAAATGATAATAACTCTTCTGATGTTTCATCATCTAATTCATATTTATCTAAAAATGCATCTAAATCATCCTGTGTCAACTGACCGCCTCTGATTTTTGCATTCTCTTTAATTAAATCTTTAAGATCTTCAAAAGTCATTGCCTGTGCTTTTTTCTTGGCCATTTTCAAGTCTCCTATTTATCTAAGTTAATCATTTCTTTAAGTATTTCTGCTTTTTGCTTTGGATCAAGAACATAGTGGAACTGCTCTTTGAGCTGTTCCTTCTTCATCTTCAATGCATTCTGAGAAATAATGCGTATATAATCATCAATTGCTTTCTCATCATAAGGAAGAGGAAGCTGTAATGTTGCAATTGTTGCCAACGTATGAATAAGTCTTTCCTGATCATGTCCGATGCGATCCATCAGATCCGCTTCATCCATGATGGCGTGATTTCTATAATAATCCACCACATAGCTTGCTAATACACGATAAGTATCATTGTACATAAAGCCGACTTTCTGTTCATACTTATCACTTACTGCCTTATCATTTAACATATAAAACAAAAGATTACGTTCAGCCTGATTATATTTGTCAAGAATACGTCTTGTATCTTTTACTTTAGTGACAATATCACCGAAGTCTACAACCGGTACTTCTTCACTCTTATGCTCAGCCATCAGTTCCCTGATTGTATTTTCTGGGAACTGTGATAAATCTGACAGCACCTTAATAAAGTGATCCTGTCCAGGCTTATCATTTAATTTAGCAATCTCTTTTGTAATACGATCCAGCAATGTACGTCGATCATTGTAATTGGCAAGATCCAGACGAGAGGATTCATATTTAATAAGGAACTCAAGATAAGTCTGTCTTCTGCCTAATGCTTCATCTAACCCATCCTGACCTTCACTTGTAAAGATTTCATCAGGGTCTCGTCCTTCTGGCAATGTGACAATCTGGACATCGAAGCCATTTTCCGAAAGGAACTGTGCTGTTTTTGCACTCGCTGCCTGCCCTGGGGCATCACCGTCAAGGCATACTACAATCGAGTGCGTCAAACGACCTAGCATGCGCAAATGCCCTTTCGTCAATGCGGTACCCATCAAGGCAATACAGTTGCCATGATTAGCACGCGTCATCGCAATGACATCCATAAATCCTTCATTAATATAGACAAAGCCTTCTTTTTTTACCATCTCTCTACAGCGATGATAATTGTAAAGGGTCTGTCCTTTTATAAAAATATCTGATTCCGGTGAATTCATGTATTTAGCGCCTTCTGCGCCATTTTTATAAATACGACCTGAGAATCCAATTATGCGTCCATTCTCATCATGCAATGGAAACATGATACGATCCTTGAAACGATCGTAATGACCTTGGGATTCTATAATCAGACCTGATTTCACCATATCTATTTCACTATATCCAAGCTTTTCAAAAGCGCTATGCAATACACCACGTTCTGGGGCATAGCCGATCTCAAATGTCTTGATCAGCTGTTCATCAAAGCCTCTTTGATGCAAGTAGTCTTTTGCGAGCGTTCCAGCTTTTGTGTTGAGATAGTAGCTATAGATTTTTTCTGCTTCAGTATGCATCTCATAAAGTGGCTTTAGCTCCTGCTTGATTGGGGCTTCTTTCTTTTCAAAAACATAGCCACCCATATCCACATGTCCCATCTCAGCCACCATCTTGACAGCTTCAAGATAAGATATATGCAAATACTCCTGAAGGAATGTAAATACATTTCCCCCGTTTCCACATACGAAACACTTATAGATCTGTTTTGACTGGGAAACAGACAAGGACGGATCATGGTCATCGTGAAACGGGCAAATTGCCATGTAGCCACTTCCTTTTTTATTTAAGGAAATATATTGTGAGATCACATCTACAATATCTACACTCTGTCTGATTTCATCGATTTTTTCACGAGGTATTCTCGCCATATCCGTCCTCCTCCATTAAAATTTCAATTTTTCTGCGATATATGATTTTAATTCAGAAATTGGTAAACGAACCTGTTCCATAGAATCACGATCACGTACAGTTACAGAACCATCTTCAGCTGTATCAAAGTCTACAGTTACACATAATGGTGTACCTATAGCATCCTGTCTTCTATAACGTTTACCGATTTTACCTGATAAATCGAATTCACAAGCGAAATCTTTTGAAAGATCCATGAATAATTTTTCAGCTTCATCCTTCTGTTTTTTGCTTAATGGCAATACCGCAACCTTAACTGGTGCTAAGGCAGGATGGAAATGCATTACAATTCTTGTATCATTTTCAAGCTGTTCTTCATCATATGCATCTGCAAGAACTGATAAGAATAAACGATCAGCACCTACTGATGGTTCAATAACATAAGGAACATACTTTTCATTAGTAGTTGGATCTAAGTAAGAAAGATCTTTCTTAGAATATTCCATATGTCTATTTAAATCGTAATCTGTTCTATCAGCGATACCCCAAAGTTCGCCCCATCCAAATGGATATTTGAATTCAATATCAGTTGTAGCCTTAGAGTAGAAAGATAACTCTTTCTGATCATGATCTCTAAAACGTAAGTTTTCTTCTTTTAATCCAATATCAGTTAAGAACTTCATACAGTTGCTTCTCCAATAATTGAACCATTCTAAATCAGTATCAGGTTTAGTAAAGAATTCTAATTCCATCTGTTCGAATTCTCTTGTTCTGAAGATGAAGTTACCAGGAGTAATTTCATTTCTGAATGATTTACCAATCTGACCAATACCAAATGGTACCTTCTTACGAGAAGATCTCTGTACATTCTTAAAGTTGACAAAAATACCCTGGGCAGTTTCAGGTCTTAAATAAACGGTGCTTTTAGCATCTCTTACAACACCCATTGATGTTTCAAACATTAATTCAAACTGTCTGATATCAGTGAAATCATGTCCACCACAATTAGGACATGCGATGTTATGTTCTTTAATGAACGCAGTCATTTCTGCAGGAGTCCATCCATCTGGATGAAGTTCTGGATCATAAGCTTCAATTAATTTATCAGCTCTATGTCTTGATTTACATTGTTTACAGTCAATAAGTGGATCATTGAAGTTACCAACATGTCCACTTGCTTGCCATACTCTTGGATTCATGAAGATGGCAGAATCAATACCGACATTGTATGGAGATTCCTGAATAAATCTCTTCCACCATGCCTGTTTGATATTATTCTTCAAATTAACCCCTAAAGGTCCATAATCCCAAGTATTAGCTAAACCGTCATAAATTTCAGATCCCTGGAATACGAATCCCTGTGATTTAGCATGTGCAATTAGTTTTTCCATATCTAAATTAGATGCCATAAGCCCTCCTATAATTGTTTAATAATACAAATGACCTAGCATCATAAATGCTAAGTCATTTCATTTAATTAATTCGAACCGATTGTACTCTTATAGTAGTATTTTGTCAACCAACTATAAGGGTGTTAGATGAAGGTTCTATCATTTAACCAGTTTCTTATTATCTTGTATACTTCTTCCTTATTAAGTTCCTTTAAAAGAACATGTCTTCCTTCTTTAATGATCTCCATAGACAAGTCTGTAATGCCAAGACTCTTATACATCTCATAGATTTCTTTAGTATCTTTTCCTTTATGTGTAATCGGATCTTCATCCCCTGAAAGAAGCAATATTGGAAGATAGGATGGTGTAGTGCGTAGTACATCAATCTGATTAGCCTGTCGATTGGTATCCACGAGATCTTTATACCCTTTTAATGTATAAGAAAAGTTAGAGAGCGTATCAACTTCAAAGCGTCTGATTTCTTTTTCATCATGAGTCATCCAAGCCAAAGGATCCCTACCTATTCCCTTAGAAAGATGTCTTCTTTCTTTACGAAGAAGTCTATCAGAATGATGCATAGGGCCCTTAAATCTTCGAACAATCTTATAACGCAAAGTGATAGAAAGCGGGAATGTAAAATTCTTTGGTTCCGATAGTAAGATCATACCTTGAATATAATCACCATAGCGACTTGCGAACACTTTTAATAAAGACGCCCCAAATCCTACACCGATACTGAAATATAAAGTATCACGATATCTATTAAATAACATCAGCTGGAGCTTGTGCATATCTTCAATGATACCTTCAAGCACATCTCCTTCACCAAAGTAGCCTTGTTCAAAATCAATGAGAGAACGTCCATGTCCAACAAGATCACTAACTACAACCACATATCCATTTTGTGATAAGTAATTTGCAAAATGAACATAGCTATGTGAGTTTTCAGAGACATCATGCCAGATCATCACAACACCTTTCACGCGAAGAATCACTTTTGGCTCATAAATTGTATAATGTATCCACGCGTGCATGCTTGATGCAAAAGACTCTTCCATGATCATCATGAACCCCTCCTTACTAATAATTTATTTTACAACATTATAACCCAAAGAAAAACAAATTGTTCGATTTTCAAACAATTTGTTTAACGAAAGTTTGTGTCTTAAGACGGATGCCTGCATATTCTTCTACATAATAAGAAAGAACCGGCATCAGCTTTGTGAGTTCCTCTTCTTCAATATGAAGCTTTCCAATCTCTTTCATCGGACATTTATAGATATGCCTTAAAGCCTTTAATGTCTGAATAGTAAAATCAGGAAGCTCATTTTCATTATGCATATGACAGACGAATCCACCATTGTTAATAGAAAATGATTCTACTTTCTTATTGCCACATATTGCACATCCATCTACTTCTAGATCAATACCGTTTCTTTTTAAAATAAAACAATTGATAAGCAGATATACTAATAAAAAGTGATAGCCCTGATCTAGTGCATCAAGAGTGTTCTTGATCATCATGAACATCTCTTCATCAGGATGATTCTCTTCTTCATAGCGATAAACATATTCAAGAAGATAATCAGCGACAATCTCACATTCAATCTGTTCCTTTATATGCCTGTAAAACTGCAATCCATTCCCTCTGATTAGCGCACTTATACCCTTTCGTGGTGTCAGCTCAAATTCACTAAGTGTAATAGATTGCACACTTGGTGCATTCTTGCTTGTCAATTTTCTGACACCTCTGGCATGGAGTGTCATTTTACCAAACTGCAAAGTGTAGACACTGACCAATTGTCCAGATTCTTTATAAGGCATTGCCTTTAAGACAATGCCTTGTGTTTTTTCACTATTATGAGTAGTCATCCTGATTATAGCCAAACTCTTTTAGATATTTTGCTTTATTGCGCCAATCTTTTTCAACCTTGACAAATAATTCAAGATTCACTTTTTTCCCTGAGAATCTCTTCATGTCTTTTCGTGCCTGTTGACGAATCTTCTTGATAAGACTTCCCTGTTTACCAATGATAATACCTTTCTGAGAAGGTCTATCTACAATAATCTGAGCCATGATATCAATAGAATCTTCATCTTCAATCCACTGTTCTACAACGATTGCGACATCATGAGGAACTTCATCATGAGTAAAGTATAAAATCTTTTCTCTGATAAACTCTGATAAAATAAACTGTTCTGGATGATCAGTGATCATTTCTTCTGGATAAATCATTCCACCCTCAGGAAGATCTTTCTTTAAAGTATTCATAAGATCATCAATATTAATACCTTTCAAGGCACTAATAGGAATAATTTCTTTAAATGGATACAACTGATTCCATTCAGTCAATTTCTTCATCATCTCTTCTTTAGAAAGAAGATCACATTTATTTAAAAGAAGATAGACGGGACATTCTGCTTCTCTCTTTAATCTTTCAATAATAAAGCGATCACCTTTTCCAATATGTTCATTTGCGGCTTCAATAAGCAAAATAACATCAGTTCCAGCCATTGAGCTTAAAGCTGTCGCATTCATAAACGATCCTAATCCATCCTGAGGTTTATGAATACCTGGTGTATCAAGGAAAATAATCTGTGCTTCATCGTCAGAATAAATTCCCTGCACTGTATTTCTTGTCGTCTGCGCTGTTGGCGAAGTGATAACAAGCTTTGTCTTCAATATATGATTGAGAAGTGTAGACTTCCCTACATTGGGCCTCCCAATGATACTTACAAATCCTGATTTATACATCTTACATATCCTTTTCTGTAAATGTTCGTGGTAATAGCTCTTTCATATTCGTCACTTCATAGCGATCTCTCGCTCCTAAAATGACTGGCGTATCTAGCTGCATCAATTCTCCAAGAACCTGTCGACAGGCTCCACATGGAGAAATTAATGTCGGTCCATCTCCAACAATAGCCAAGGCCTTAATATCTTCCTTATGATAACCTCGACAATAGGCCTGATAAACAGCATTTCTTTCTGCGCACATAGAAGAACCATAAGCCGCATTCTCAATATTGCATCCGCGAATGATTTCTCCATCATTTAAAAGCACTGCTGCTCCTACCTTAAAATGTGAATAAGGCGCATAGGCATTTTCTCTTCCTAAAAAAGCCTCATCCACAAGTTTTTGATAATCCATCTAGATTTCCTCCCTCGTCATATGGAGTTCTTTTAAAATTTCTTTCTGTAAAGTAAACATGACTTTTTCATCTTCTTCTTTCATATGATCATAACCTAAAAGATGAAGAAGTCCGTGTGTAAATAAGAAACACATTTCTCTTCTTAATGAATGACCATACTCTTCAGCCTGGCTTTTCGCATGATCCACTGAAATAAAGATATCCCCTAATTCTCTAGGCATACCTTCTACATAATATTGTTCACTATCTTCAAGTGCAAAACTGATAACATCAGTTGATCGATCAATTTGACGATAATCTCTATTGATTTCATGAATCTTCTGATCATCCACAAGGATTGCAGAAACCTCGATATCATCACTAATATGAAGATGATTCAATGTCCCTTCAATAATTGTAGAAAAATCTTTTTCATAGTTTTCATCAAATGATTCTACTTCATTAATATATGCGAAATCCACATTCATGCTTGACCACCCTTTACTACTATTCTCACTCGATTATAACATAATCATCATCACTATTCATTAAATTTCTTTGATGCGTCACAATCACAAATATCGCCTGTTTTTTATACGCTTTTATACGCTCAATCAGGCTTTTTGCCTGTTCTATTTCTAAACCAGAAAACAGCTCATCGAGAAGATAGACATCCGCATTCTTAAGCAGCGCTCTTGCAAGAATAACAAGGGTAGCTTCCCCTCTTGAAAAAGGTCTTCCATCCTGCTTTATTGGCATACTTAACTTTGTTAAATAATCACATCCAAGCACCTGAAATACCTCTTTAATTAAAGAGAGATCTTCACACATCAGATTCTCATAAAGAGTCCCGTTCATAAAGGCTTCTTTATTATCTACATATAAGACATGTTTCATTAAACTTGGCAGATAAATCTTTCTTAATGAAAGATCATTAATAAATATTTCTCCACTATAATGTCGATCAAATCCTGCCATAAGCTTTAATAATGTAGACTTTCCACATCCTGTCTTACCAAGCATAAAGAGAGAATGATCTATTTTTAAATCACGATGTTTGATCACATATTCTCCATAGCCATAGGAAAAAGAAACATTGGACAAGGTGATTTCCTGAACTCTATCAAGATGTTCACTGCCCATCTCTTCTTTACCCATAAACTCCTTATAGCGTTCATAAAGAAGCTGACACTGCTTATAGCTGCTCCATACACTTGCGATTCTAACTAGCGGTTCAACAAGCTGTCCATTGACTATGATATACATCATCAAGATTCCCATCGTGATGACTTTCATCTTATAAAACCACAATCCCAGTGAAAGAATACCAATCTGTGAGAGGACCATCATCATATTTAAAGAAAGACTCATAGCCATCTGGTCTTCTTCATAATCCTGACGCAAGGACTGATCTTGTTCATAATAATGCTCATATCTCTTCAACCATTTGATGCTTCCCATAAAACATTTCGCAACACGTCTTAATTGTAAATAATCAAAGAGCGCTTCACTATTATCATTATGTGCATGAAGACTAGCCTTATAGCTTTCTAATAAAGATGTATTCTTCATTTTCACATATATGCCAATCACAAAAAGTGAAATGACACTCACTAAAGTCAAGATAGGAGAAATGACTGATAATCCAACAAGAAGCAGAATAAGCATAATGGTATCACTATACATAATGCAACAGATTCGCACACATTCTTCACTTAAAGTGTAGAGATCAAAGAGTTTATCATGAATCATGCCGATAGAATAATAGAAGGCATCTTCAGGTAGATTCATCACGTTTCTTATACAAGAATAAACACAGTCCTTATCGATTGAACGTCTAAGATAGATACCTTTTTTCATATTAAAATAACGCATTAACTCCTTAATAACAGCCATAAATGCATATGTCCCAATAATAGCGCCACTAATAAATAAAGGGGTATTTCTTTTTAACATATCAATCATCATGGAGTAAAGATAGCTGACTAGATAAGTAAATATACTTATAAGAACACTGTACTTCACAATAACTCTGATTGTCTTTTTATAAAGACTTCTTAACTGCTTAAAGAATGTCTTAAATTGATGATCTTCATAATGATAATATCTTCCAATATGTTTAATATGAATAACACGTTCACTATAAAGAGCTTTAAGATCTTCTTTATTATAGACACTTATCCCTTTAGCAGGATCTCCAATGATATACGAGTCTCCCTTTATTTCATAAAGTACTACAAAGTGTCCTTGATCTTTTATAACAAAATGAAGAATACAAGGCATCGAAAGTTTCTTTTCAATATCTTCTAGTGATGCATGGTAGGCTGTTGCTTCAATATGATAAGACTTCAATGTTTCAATCAGTCCCTTAATGGTTGTTCCTGAAGCATCTACTCTTGCTTTCTTTTTCATCGTAATTGCATCTTCTTCAATGCCATAATATTTAAGTATCATCTTGATACAATACACACCACATGATGTTGCATCATCTTGCAGATAGATTGGGTATTTCTTCTTCATAGTGATTCCTCCTACCCATGTATTCACAAAATGATCTCTTTTTTCTAAAAAAAAGAGGCTGTTAAGCCTCAAATTCTTTTAATACTTTTCTGATGATTGTCATAGCAGCATCCACATGTTCTTTAGTAATAATAAGTGGTGGCAAGAAACGTAATACCTGAGGTCCAGCTGTGACAACGATCAATCCTTCTTTAATTAAAGCCTGATCCACTTTAGCTGCTGGTACATTTAATACAAGCCCCTGCATTAATCCAATACCTCTGTGTGATTCTACACATTTGAAGTCTTTTACAAGTTCATCAAACTGTGCAACTAAGTACTTTGATACTTCAGCTGCATTTTCTACAATCTTTTCTTCCTTAAGAATATCAAATACTGTAGATACAGCTCTTGTCACAAATGGATTTCCACCATATGTACTTCCGTGATCTCCTGGCTGCATAGCTTCTCCATAACGCTTATTTGCGACAAAGGCACCAACTGGTACACCACATCCGATACCTTTTGCTAAACAAACAATATCTGGAAGAATATCAAACTGGAAATAAGTCATAATAGTTCCAGTACGACCCATACCACACTGTACTTCATCTAAGATCAAACAGATATCTTCCTGATCACATAATGCTCTTAAGCCCTGCATGAATTCTTTTGTACAAGGATTAACGCCACCTTCACCTTGAACAGGTTCTACAATAATAGCAGCAGTTTTATCAGTAACTAATGCTTTTACACTATCTAAATCATTTAATGTGGCATATTTAACACCATCAATCAATGGTCCAAATGCTTCCTGATAATGTGGATTACCAGTCAACTTAACTGAACCAGTTGTACGTCCATGGAATGAATGGTGGAATGAGATAATTTCACTATCTGCTTTTCCTGTCTTTAAATAATAATACTTACGTGCAAGCTTTAAAGCCCCTTCAGTAGCCTCAGCTCCTGAGTTGCAGAAGAAGACTTTATCTAGGTGAGTAGCTTCTACTACTTTCTGGGCAGCTTCTACAGCTGGTACTGTATAGAAATAGTTAGAAACATGTGTTAATTTTTCAAGCTGATCTTTTAATGCGGCTACATAACGTGGATGATTATATCCTAATGAATTAACCCCAATCCCACTGTAGAAATCTAAATACTTATTACCTTCGGTATCATAAAGATAAACCCCTTCTCCATGATCCATGACTGGCAACATTCTTCCATAGGCATGAAGAAAATACTGTTCGCCTTTTTCATAATTTGTCATTTCTTAATCCCCCTTTTATTAAAAATAAGAGTAACAGTCTACGTTTTACTTGTAAAGTCCTCTAGTCTATTTTCTGTTTTCTTTTCATCATTACTAATACTCCAGCAAGTACAATTATGACTAGCACAATACCTGCTACAATCCCAGTATAATCTTCTTTCTCACACATAACATGAATACTTTTTACTTCTTTATTATTATATGCCAAATCAAGAAGATCCACCTTAACCTGCTTTCCATTCACTTTACCCACTGTCGATGTGGCAGAAGTTGGCATATTAACCACAATAGAAACTTCTCCTCCTAGTTTCTTAATAGATTTTAGCGACATATTAGGTAATCCGCTCTTTATAGAAGAAATAAGCGCATCTACAGGAATATCCACACTTATCTTTCCATCTTTTACCGTTGACTTAATTGACTTCGTCTTAATATTAGTAATAGACAACCCGTAGTATGTCTTATGATTAATCTCTTCCTTAATCTCCTTAACCGTTGCTTCTTCATTATTTCCAACCAAAGACTTTTTCATAGCACTAATTGCTTCATCTTTCGTCATATTTTGTGAAAGAAGCGCTTCTTCAGAAATCAATGACTTTAATGAAGCATCTACTTTACCATCTCCATCTACATTGACAACCATTTTATATTTAGCACATCCACAAAGCATAAACAGTGCCATAAATACCATTATTATCTTCTTCATAGCTAATCTCCTTTGCGCCTATTTTACCACGATTTCTTTTTATGTACAAAAAGCATAACTATATGCATGCTAATAAAACTAATTGTATTTTAGCAATCTCTTCTTCAAATAATGTTTTACCTAGCTCAAATGAACTGCCACATAAGATCATCTTGGCTGATCCACATAAACATAACCTTTCTATTCTTATATCAAAAAAAGACCACTGACTTGCCAGTAGTCTTTAAATTAAGAAATATCAATATCTCCTGCTTTAACTTCAATATCAATACGCTTAGCTGATCCTTCTTTTACATATCTCTTTGAATAAGATGTACCATTGACATCCAGATCACCAAATTTAACTTCTAGATTATAAGAATAATCTGAAAGATCTTCCTGACCTTTAATATCACAATCACCAGCCAAGAGATTACATTTAAGAGTTGTAAATAAAGTACGATCACAATCAATATCACCCGCACTGCTTTCAACCTTTATGTTTTGAATATTGCCTCGTGTAATATCAATATCTCCTGCTTTTGTATCTACAAACAGATTTTCTCCCTCACAATCTGCAATATCGATATCTCCCGCTTTTGTTTCTATCATCATATTTTTAGCTTTAATGGATTTAATATCAATATCACCTTGTTTACTGTTAAGAGTAATTGTATCTAAATCATCTTTGACAGTAATAGTAACAGCTAGTGCTCTTGCAAAGAAGAAACGTCTTTTCGAAGTATGTTCTTTAATAGTAAGACGACCATTAACCAAAGAAATCTCTGGCTTATATTTACTACGATAACTTACTTTATTCTCATTTCCTTTTTGAATAGTAACATCAAAGGCATCTCCATTTAATTCAATAGAATTCAATGTCCCCTCTAAAGATTGTGAGCCTTTCTTCGTAGGACCATCAAATGGTGTAAAATGACCTGTAAATCTCATGCTGCCAAAAACTATACATGCCAATGTAATTGTCCAAATGATCACAAGATAAACCTTTCTCATTATTCATCCTCTCCTTCAGTAAAGATTGCACGAATAAGAGCATTGATAACAGCCGCAATCGGCCAGATAATCCATGATCTATGCCATTCAAATGTAATAAAACTATAACTGATATAAAGACAAGTTACTGTTGTCCAATAAAGAGACATGATCTTTCTTACTGAAGGATTCTTATAAGAAGATTTCTTTTTCTTAACATTCTTCTTAAACAATTCATCATAAGCTCTTTTTTTAGCACCACTTATTATAATAAGACCAACTCCCACAGCTACAATAAACATGAAAATGGCAGCTGCCCAATCTGTATCAAATAAAATTGTTGGAACAAAACTTAGAACACATAACATAATACCACTTGCAAGAACAACAGCTTCAGTGTTTTTATATTCATTAAGCTCATCAGTCAATTTACGTCTTACTTCATCAGAAAGCTGAGCTGCTCCATTACTCATATCTGGCTTATCGATTCCAGACACAACAAATAAGCCAACACCTATTGCCCAAAATACAAACATCATTGCTGGACCTGTCGTATTCTCATTAAAAAGAATAGGAAAAATAAATGACATGATAATAAGAGTTACCCCTAAAGCAATCATGTATGTCCCACGAATTGAAGCACTCATAAAATGATCAATTTCTGCTTCATCATAATAATTAATTTGACCATCATCCTTAATACCAAGTGTCTCTTTTAATTCATCCATATTGCCAAATTCACTTATCACAATCGCAATAGCTTCATGTTCAGGCTTCCCTTCTTTTCTTAGTTCCTGAAACTTCTCTTCCATCATCTCGAGCATTTCTGCCTTTACATCTTCTACTGCCTGACTTTGTGGAAAACTGTTAAACGTTGTTTCTAGATAGTTTCTAATCGTATCCATTACTTATCCCTCTCTATAAAGTATTCAACTACTTCTTTTGTCAAAATCCACTCTTCACATTTTTCTTGATAATACTGTCTTCCTAGATCAGTAACACGATAATAAGTACGCCTCTTCCCATTTTCAGCATAGCCATCATATGATTCTACATAGCCATTCTTTTCCATTCGAGTCATCGCTGAATAAAGCGTTGTCTGCTTAATTACATATTTATCATGCGAATGTTGCTTAATCTTCTTGGAAATCTCATAAGCATAGGAAGGCTCCTGAATAAGGAAATACAAAATCATCGTATCATTATATCCACGAATAACATCACTACTAATATTTACCACGGGGTACCTCCTTAACTACAATATACTACGACTATCGTAATATGTCTATCGGAATATTTAAAAATATTTAATTTATTTTCTATCTTAATTCTAAGGCTTTTTTAACAATAAAAATATTTTCGTCAATTTTTTTCATTTTTCTCTTTACAAACCTACTCATATAAGATATAGTACTAATTGTCTTCGATGGCGGTTGTGGTGAAGTGGTTAACACACCGGATTGTGGCTCCGGCATGCGTGGGTTCGAACCCCATCAACCGCCCCATTTATTTTGGAGGCAAACACCATTTATAAAGGGTGTTCTGGATATATCAGAGGCTATCGCCGAACAAAAAAGACGACAAGATCATCATCCCATCGCCTTGTGATAGTCAATCGGATATGCTATATTAACATTGCGGGTATTTCAATCTTATGAAAATACCATCAATGTAATATATACATACGGTCTTATTCTATCTACTAAATAGGATGAGATCCATTTACGTGATGCTTGTATGCACCACGTTTTTTTGTTCCTGAATTACTATAACATATTATAGACCTTTTCATTTGTCTTTCAACACCATTTCATGAAAAAAATTCTGTTTTTTGTGCGATGGTGCTTTTTTTGACGAAAAATTCTACCTTTTTTGTTCTATACGGGCTGTTCTGTACTCTATCTTCCTGATTTCCTTGGCTATCGGATCAACAACAATCTTCCTTATACGCATCTCAGCATAGTGCTTCTTCTGCCTGTTCGTTTCGAGTCCAGCATACTTCTGTCCGCCTCCGCTCTTCATGGCCCGGAGCTTTTCCCTGAGCTCACAAGACCTCTCAGTAAGCGGCATGATGAGTTCAAGGTATTCTCTCTCGCTGAAGGAGCCGCTGATGTATCCTTCCCTGGCTCTCTGGATGCGCCCCTCGAGGGCGCTGATCGTGCTTCTGAGCGCCTTTTCTCTCTTTGCATCCTCTGCGTCCTTTCCCTCGTTCATCCCATGCTCGATGAAGTGCCTGTCGAGCGCTATCTGGGAGAACAGCTGTCCGCATGATGGACACTTGTAGTAGAAGTACTTCCTGTGGAACTTGTTGTATGCCATGGCGCACACCATGTCCTCATCGCAGAGGTCGCATCTGACGAGGCCGTCGAATATGTAGTCTGCGTTCTTGGCGGACTTCCTGCCGACTGTCTCCTGCGCCCTGGTGAACGTCTCATCTTCCACGATGGCGGGAATGGCGCCATCGTACTCCCTTCCCGCATATAGGTATCTTCCGGCATACCGTTCATTCTCTATGATATCCCTCACGACTCTTGTATCAAACCGTTTTCCGGGATCCATTGTTCCTGCTGCAGATGCAATCTCATGAAACGGGACTCCACTGCATGCCAGTTCAAAGATTTCCCTGACAACCGATGCTGTTCTATCGTCGATGACGAGACGCTTCTTGCCGTCTCTCGCATAGCCATATGGAGGCCTGCCTCCCGATGCGTACCTTCCGCCTTCCGCTATGCTTCTCAGCGAGTCTCTCGTTCTCTCCGATATCCTTTCTCTTTCATAGGAGTTGTTCAGGCTGGTGAGCCTGGTTCTGAACCTGTCGGTTGCCGTTTCCATTGAGACGTTCTCATACAGACATTTCAATGAGACGTTGTGTCTTTCCATGAGGCCAAGAAGACTCTCCGTGTCAAACATGTCTCTTGAGAGACGGCTCAGGTCATAGACATAGACCTCATCTAGGACATCTTTCCTGATGTCGCTGATCATTTTCTGCATTGCAGGCCTCTCCAGGGACTTTCCGGAAAATCCATCATCCACATAGAGGACTGTACTGATGCTCATGGTTCCCTTGCTTCCCTTTGTCGCCTCCCTTGTCAGCATATCTCTCTGCATGTCAAGCGAGACTCCAAGAGAGGCCTGCCTGTCCGTCGACACCCTGCAGTAGATTCCAATCTTCTTCATAAAAAAACCCCCTATCATCTGACAAGGAGTATTTTATCATTTTCATTTGCTGCCCGCCTTCTGCTTCCTTCTCCTGTTTCTTTCGATTGTCTGTCTTCGCAAGAGTTTTCTCATTCGCGCCTCGTTTGATTCTATCTTTTCGTATCTCTTCATGAGATTTCCGCGCGCCTTCTTGATGTCCTCGCATCGTCCCTCGAAGTCGAGGGATTCAGGAAACCTGTACAGCACGTAGGCGGTCGGTCTGTACGTGTCTATCATCTCGGATATGCTTCCTTCTGCAATGAAGTCGACTCTTCCAACGCCAAAGAACGACTTCCTGTAGCGTTCCGTCTTCCTCTGGTACTCGATGAGGACATAGTCGCCTTCTCTGACGCTGGCGAATGGGCAGATATAGTAATAGAGAGGCTGCGTGTCCTTTATCTTGGGGCGAATGCCCTTCTTGTGTCTTATCCCGACGATGCGCATCGTCGGCTTGGACTTCTTCTTTTCCATTAGCTTACCCCCTTTCTTTTCATTATATCATGTTTTTTTGCTTCTGGCGAAGTGAACGGACTGCTAATGAGGGTAATGTAAAGATAACTAATCGAATGATTAGATCTGACCAATATTGGCCAAATTCTGACCACCCGAATTGGAGAAAATTAAACCACCCAATTTGGGGAAATTTTCATTGACATCATTAGCAGCATTTCCTCATGTTCCACAGCTGTTCCAGTCTATCATCAATTCCTGTAGCATGTCTCCTGTCCATCCGTCAAGGTAGTACGAGTCTCCACCTGGACTCGTCCCTGATCCATGCCCCTGAAGGAAATGTAAGCTATACAGCTTACAGGTGCAGAAATCTTGAAAAAGGAGGAAAAAATATGGACAAGATGAAAAGCATACTGAGAGCTCTGTCAATAAAGTATGACGGAGACTTCTACAGAACACTCGAGGCACTCGAGAGAAAGGAAAGACTCGATGATGACGAGATAATAATTGCACTGAGTCTTCTCGGCGATGCGGACTACTCTTCAACGACAGTCATCGATGAAGACTATCCCCAGAGACTGAGGATGATAAACATTCCACCTATTGTCATCTATCATTCAGGAAGAATCGCAGAACATGACAGTGCTTGCATTGCGGTCGTCGGAGGGCTTGACCCTTCTCCTGAAGTCATGAAAGCGACAGAAATTCTTGTTTCACAGTTCATCGAGATGGGACATGTCATTGTGACTACATCAGATAAGGGCATCGCAGAGGTTGTCAGAAACACATGCATAGCCGAGAACGGACGTTGCATGGTCATTCTGGATGGAGGCATGGACATGTTCGACATGGACAGCAGACTCACGAAAATCAGTGAACATCCCGGAAAGGTTGAAACAAGCGACGAGAGAGAAGTATTCAGAAACAGACTCGTCATCGGACTTTCCGACAGGGTCTTCATAATCAATGAGGACAGTGCAGAGAGGACGGATATGATGACCTCTCTTGCCGAGGAACAGGAAAAGAACGTCTTTGTTGTCGAAAGCAGAGTTGTCACTATGACGCATGACGGAACTCACATGAAAGCTTCATGAATAGGCATAGCGAGGAGCAGGCATATCCTGCTCTCTCTTTTTCTGGCTCCTCTTCCTGCTGATGAAACGCTCAAGGCAATGATCTTTTCCAATGGCATGTCTCCTGTCCATCCGTCAAGGTAGTACAAGTCTCCACCTGGACTCGTCCCTGATCCATGCCCCTGAAGGAAATGTAAGCTATACAGCTTACAGTACAGAAAGCCTATGAAAAGGAGGAAATAATATGGGCAGAAAATACTATGACGATTTTGTGAAGGAACCTGTCGACAAAATGGCAAACTCAATCTCAAACATGACCTACTGCTATGAAAGAACAAGGGTTCCGAAGGAGCACTACAAGAAAATTCTGCAGAAGGAGATTGTAGAAATCATGAGCGAGGACACCAACATTGAGATGAATCTGCTGAGACCTTATCTTGACATGATTTCAGGCATGAAGAAGGAAAATGAGAAGTTCTTCTTCAAGGCTCTTCTCATTTCTGAGATGAAACTGAACATGAACAGGCTCAGCGCTGCTGACATTAACGGTCTTGACTTCGCATGGATGAGCCACACGCTGAACGGAAAGAAAAGTCTCCTCAGCGAAGACATCATCAGCAACTTCAAAAAAGGAGACATACAGAAAAGCGATGAAGATTAATGGGGTACAGGCTCAATGCCTGTACCCTTTTTTTCACGGAACGTGCATGCACCTGAACTCTCAGACGCATGCACTTCTCTTCCTGTTGATGAAACGCTCAAGGCCACGATCCTTTTCTCATGGCATGTCTCCTGTCCACCCGTCAAGGTAGTACGAGTCTCCACCTGGACTCGTCCCTGATCCATGCTCCTGAAGGAAATGTAAGCTATCTAGCTTACAGGTACAGAAAAATCTAGAAAAAGGAGGAAATGAAAAATGCTAGATTTAAAAAACTTTCAGAAAACAATGGAAAGGAGACTGACGGAGAGACTCCCAGCCAATGCGAGAGCGATAGCCACACATGTCAAGAAGAACAACGGAACCGTTCTTCACGGAATTACCGTCAGTCAAGAGGAAAGAGCGATTGCACCGAATATCTATCTTGAAGGCTTCTACGCAGACTACAGGAACGGAAGAGAACTGGACGACATCCTTGATGAGATTGAAAGGGAACTGAAAAGACTTTCGACTGTTCCGTCGGGGTTTGAGGAGATTGTAGAAAGATTCACGGACATTTCATTTGTAAGGGAACGAGTCATAATGGTGGCAGTAAACACCGAAAGAAATGAAAGTCTTCTTGCAGAGGTTCCACACAGGAATGTTGAAGACCTGTCTCTTATCTACAAGGTGGTCATTTCAATGGACGAGAACGGAACGGCAAGCATCACTGTCAGAAACGAGCACCTCGGCTTCTGGAAATTGACTCCGGATTCGCTCCATGAACTGGCAAGAGAGAATACCCCAAAAATCCTTCCGGCTCGTGTGAAGAGCATGAAGAACATGCTGCAGGGATTCATTGAAGACTTCGATAATGATTCTGCTGAATCCATGTACGTTATAACCAATACAAGCCAGAACTATGGTGCTGCAGTCATGTTCTATGATGATGTTCTTTCAGAAGTTGCTGAAACTCTTGGTGGCGACCTCGCAGTCATACCCTCTTCCATTCATGAGGTGCTTGCAGTAAGAATTGACAGGGTTCCACTGGAGATGCTTGAAGAAATCGTCCATGAAGTCAACACAACAGTTGTTGATGATGATGAAATACTGTCGGACAGCATCTACCGTTTTGATTCGGATACGAAGACACTTACCATGGAAAGCAGCAAAAAAAATAACTGATATATGGCTCAGAGGCAGGATATTTTCCTGCCTCTTTCTCTCCATGAAATCGGGCATGCACCTGAATCTTTCAGACGCATGCCATTTCTCCCATGCTGATATATGGCTCGGGATAATAATTTTTCCCGCCTGGCATGTGCTCCTCTTCCCGTCAAGGTAGTACAAGTCTCCACCTTGACGCATCGTGAAGCACATGCCCCTGAAGGAGATGCAGACACAAGTACTGCAGAAGAGGAGGACAGCATGAGAATAGTGACAGTTGACAAAGCAGTGGAAATTTGGGAAGAACTTTGGAAGGACATACGGAATGGACAGGTTACACAAGGCAGCATAGAGCATTATGCAAGCATCTGTGGATGGAGCAAAGCCAAATGCAGATTTATAAAAAGATGCCTTCTTCGCGATGACCTTTCAGCTTTCCTTATAGAAATTCTGCCGGATGAGTGCTTTGATAGGAACGAGTGCATTAAAGGCATTTAAATCCTGACTGACATATTCTGTATTAATATACAGTCTAAAAAGAAAAAAACCTCCCTTCTATCTAAGGGGAGGTTTTTATAGTCATCACTTAGATGTGAATAGTCTTAAAAATATCTGCATAAAAGTAAACCAATACATAGCATGAGAATGTTAACCCATTCTGTCCTATATTTGATCAAGGAAATTTAATCCACTCCATCGAGCAAAGAAGCCTACATTTTAGTAGTCCATTATAATCTCAACATTCTTAAGTTTCTGTTCATCTATATTGTTTTTCTTTTTAAGGCAATCCGCTATATAGCCAATCGACTCACTTTCTTTCACAAATCCCATCAGCTTTGTAGATATGCATCCTTTGCCCTCATCAACCACAAAACTATGTGTAGCTCTTAGATAGCCATAGGGCGCAGAGAGTTCCAATTCATCATTGATGATCAGGCCCCCACCTTCAAAAGCTTGCCGAAACATTTCCTCATAGCTATCGCAGACAACATCTTCATAGTGACGTGTATAGCGTTTGAAGCTATCGATGGAAACTGAACGTAGATGGATAAGCCTATTAGGGATTGTCTGCATACCTATATAGTCATAGATAGAGCAGACAGCCGAATCCTTCTTTATAAGTTCATTAGATAGGAATACCTCAGTATAGCGATTGATGAATTCAATGCATTCTGCAAAGTAGTACTTGAAACCTGCAGTCTTCATGTTACGCAGCAGCCGCTTCGCTACATTATAGACGATGAAGTCCTTATACTCTGTTTGCGCTTGCATGAGTTTCTCATAGGCTATAAAGATATCAAAGAGCCGCGGGTTCTTATAACTAGATGTTGTCGTATGACTATGCTTGAAATAATTGTAGAGACTTTCCTGCACATAGGAAATCTTCTGACAGTGACATATGATGATAGGAATTAAGGCAAGATCTTCATAGACCATCTTCTCATAATGATATTCTTGCCATAATTCACGTCTATAGATCTTATTCCAGGAATAGGCATTATTCTCCCCATAAGCAAGATATGTGCCAATGTCTATGCTAGATGCTGGCTCAGGTAGACTGATGACATCTTCTTCACGCTGCTCATCATCAAAGATCTTATGCACATCACAAACCACCATATCGCTATCATGAATGACAGCTTCTTCATAGAGGTGCTCGAACATATCTATTTCAACCCAGTCATCAGCATCCACAAAGCCAATATAGTCACCCGTAGCTTCTTCAATCCCACGATTTCTGGCCATGCCTTGCCCATTATTGGTTGTATGCAGAACTTTCAGGAAGTCATATTCCTCAGCATACTTGTCACATATCTCAGCTGTTTTATCAATACTGCCATCATTCACAACAATGATTTCTAAACCATCTCTCATTGTCTGATGGACAAGAGAATCGAGACATCGATGAATATTTTTCTCTTCATTATAGGCAGCCACAATTACAGATAGTTTCATAAGGCGCTCTCCTCTTCCAAACGAATTATATTAAAAATATTATTCTTCATGTCAACATCCATTATAAAAGGCCCTTCATTCTCTTCAAAGGTTAGGTATTTGATCACCACTAAACATTGCAGGCAACTTATCAATCCTACTCCAGCACCAAATGATGCTTTTTGTCTACAATCTGAAAGAGTCAATAACGAAAGTTATTGGCTCTTATTTTCTTTTATGTTTAGCAAGTTTTTCTAATGCATCCTTAGCTGCATGCTGTTCTGCTCGCTTTTTGCTTGTCCCTTTTCCTCTACCAAGAATAGTTTCTTCAGTCATTGCTTCAATTTCAAAGATTGGTGCATTGGCTGGTCCTGTTGCACTGACAAGACGATATTCTACAGACTTTCTTTCATCAGCCTGAATAAGTTCCTGAAGTCTTGTCTTGTAGTCTCTGATATCATCATAATCATCAAGATCTTTAACATGCTTAAAGACAGTTCTCTCTAATATCTTGATAACTTCATCTTTACCACAATCAAGATAGACAGCACCCACAAATGATTCAAAGATATCACATAGAACACTTGAACGTTTTCTTCCGCCAGTACGTTCTTCTCCTACACCAAGAAGAAGAAGGTCATCTAGTCCAAGTTCAACCGCAAAACGAGATAATGATTCTTCTCTTACAAGCTTACTACGCAATGTTGTTAGTGATCCTTCTGGATAAGAAGGAAACTTGTTAAAGATATAATCAGAAACATAAAGCTGTAAGACAGCATCACCCATGAACTCTAAACGTTCATAATCACGAATGTTTCTTGATGCTTCATTAGCATAGGATGAATGTGTGAAAGCTTCCTTATAAAGAGATAAACGCTTAAAAGGAATACCTTCTTTTTGCAAGAAATCTAATATTTTCACTTACTCCAATCCCTCTTTCATCTTTTCTACAACATCATTTTCTACCATTGTATAGGCAAGTTCCATCGCACTTCTAAATGCTTTAGCATCAGATCCACCATGCGCTTTTACGATAGCTTTAGTGAATCCCATCATTAAGGCTCCCCCTACTGATTTATAATCAAATTCTGATAGACTTGATTTTAATGAACCTTTTGCAAGAAGTGCCCCAATCTTGCTTAATGTAGAAGAAAGCAAGCCATTCTTGACAATCTTCATGACTGTAAGAGCTGTACCTTCCATTGATTTTAATGCGATATTGCCACTAAATCCATCTGTTACGACAACATCTACATCACCATCTAATAATTCTCTACCTTCAATATTGCCAACGAAGTTAAGTGATGAATCTTTAAGAAGCTTATAGGCTTCCTGATGCATTTCATCGCCCTTATGGTCTTCTGCACCAATGTTCAATAAGGCCACCTTTGGCTTATTAACACCTCTTACAAGTTCACTATATAAAGAACCCATAAGACCAAACTGCTTCAACTGTTCTGCAGTGTTTTCTGAGTTAGCACCTACATCTAGAAGACAAGTTCCTCTTTTATTTAAAGTAGGCAATGTGGCCATAAGACATGATTTTTCAACACCCGCAATTCTTTTTACAAAGAGCATCGCACCTGTATAGAAGGCACCTGTTGATCCACATGAGACAACCCCATCTACTTCATTATTACGTGCCATCATCAATGCCTTTACCATTGATGACTCTTTCTGTCTTCTTACACCAAGAGGACTATCTGTCATCTTAACAACATCTCTGGCATCTACAATTGTAATATTATCAAAAACACGCAATGCTTCTAATTCTTCTTTTTTTCCTGTCACAAAGAGTTCTACATCCTTGTGATCTTTTGCAAAACCTTCACAAGCTTCAATGACAGGTGCACACCCTAAGTCACCTGACATAGCATCAATAGCTAATTTCATTTGCATTCACCTCATTGGCGATTATACCACAGTTAATCGATATATTCATTACCTGTTTTTATATTTTGTTTTATGACTGAAAGATATTCACTATATTCATTATACTTATAATAGCTTTCAATCATCTCGATTGCATCGTTTCTTGCCATTCTCAATAGATCAAAGTCCTTGATTGCATCACCTAAAACAAACTGGTTAACTCCACTTTGTCTTTGCCCCAATACTTCCCCTGGACCTCTGATTTCTAGATCATACTGTGAAATCTCATAGCCATCCGTATGATTTTCCATAAACTGAAGACGATCAATCGCTTCCTTATTTGTCGCATTTGACAACAGGTAACAATAAGACTGTTCGCCTCCCCTGCCAACACGACCTCTTAACTGATGAATTGATGACAAGCCAAAACGCTCAGCATCATAGATGATCATCATATTTGCATTCTTTACATCAATACCTACCTCTACCACGGTAGTAGAAACAAGAATTTGGATCTTTCGATCATGAAAATCATTCATGACCTGTCTTTTTTCTTCTTCTTTCATGTTTCCATGCAATAATCCTACCTGATAATGACCTTTAAAATAACGACTCATTGCGTCATAGACCTGAGTTGCACTTTTTAATGGATAATCTTCATTATCTTCAATCATGGATGTAATGACGTAGACCTGTCCTCCTTCATTAAGATAAGAAATCAAATGAGAAAGAAAAGGCTTCATGCTGTTGCCTTTAAAATACTTCGTCTTCACCGGCAGTCTTCCTGCTGGCATAGAATGAATTTCTGATACATCCATATCTCCAAAGATAGCTAAAGCCAATGTACGCGGAATTGGTGTTGCTGACATTAACAGAAAATCCACATTCTTTCCTTTATTCTTTAAAGCCTGTCTTTGTCTTACACCAAAACGATGCTGTTCATCAGTGATGACTAATCCTAAGTTCTTATAATTGACCTTTTCTTGAAAAAGCGCATGTGTCCCAACAACTATATCTATTTCCCCTTGTTCGAGCTTTTCATAGATATCTTCTTTTTCCTTTATAGAAAGTGATCCAACAAGAAGCGCCAATGAAAGATCTGTATTTTTAAAGAAAGACTTCAATGTCTCATAATGCTGAGTGGCAAGCACTTCCGTCGGTGCCATCAATGCCCCTTGGTAATGTGACAAGTAGTTTGCATATAAAGCAAGTGAACATACAACCGTCTTTCCACTTCCTACATCTCCCTGTAAAAAGCGATACATCATGGCTGGCTTTTCAATGTCCGCAAAGATTTCTAGACAAGCTTTCTGCTGGTCGATAGTGAGCTTATATGGCAATGTCTTAATAAACGCATTCATCTCCTGATGTGAGAATATCTTGGCAATGCCTGCTTCTTGTTCTCTTTCTAATTTAATATACTGCATCGTCAATTGAAACTTGAGGAACTCTTCATATTTAAGATGCTTCATCCCCTCTATCATTTCTTCCTTGTTCTTAGGGAAATGGACTTTCATAAGAGATGCATATTTATCTTTAAAGCCATATTTTCTTTTATAGTCAAGTGGCACGAAATCTTCTAGTTTATCACCGATAAGCGATAAAGCCTTCTTTACATATCCAGAAAACATCTTATCCGTCATTCCTTCTTTTAAAGAATAGACAGGATGCATTCCTTTTTGTTCATCCAGCCCCTTTAATAAAAGCTGACTTGCGGTAATGCGATGACCTTCTTTTTTCCCAATGATAGTGACAATCTTTCCTAAAGAAAGATGCTGTCGTAAAAAGTGTCTATTGAAGATCGTCACAGTATATTCTTCATTCTTGATAAGAACCTTAACACTTAATCTAGATAATCTTCCTTTGAAGAACACTTTCGCATTTTCTAGCACTGTTGCTTCTACGATAACTTTATCATCCTCAAAGCATTCTTCTATTTCATCATATCTATAAGGAAGGTGCATCACGACATCCTGCAAGGTAGAAATACCCATTTCTAAAAGAAGAGATTTTCTCTTTTCACTTGTTGTAAGTTTCTTCAATTCATCCATATGCACACCTCCTTTTTCAACTATTATATATTATTTTGACAAGATTGAAAAATATACCTACACTATTGATAGGTGATTATATGAAAACAATTCTTTTTATCAGCATTCAGCTGCTTTTATCTACAGTACAATATTTTTCAATCTATCGTTTCTTCCCTTCTCTTGCAAAGCATGTTTCTTTGCATGAACTAGGTGAAATTGATTATCCTGAAAGCAGTGTTTTCAATAAGACATTGGGCTATGTTTTTATGATATTCACTTTTGTTTGTACTTGTCTTATTTTCATCTTATCAGGACTCAATGAGCATTCTTTCTTTACCATTGTATTTCGTATGCTTTCTATTTTTATTTGTGCTGAACTCTACGATGATTTTATTCTTGATGATCTTCTTATCAATAAAATATATCGATGGGTCTATAGAAGATATATGCATAAAGAGGCAACAGGAAGATGTCATCATCAAAGAAATGGACAGGAACTTATCCGTGTTCTTCTTGGAATCCCCGCCATTACCTTTCTCGCTTTGCTTATATCACTTATTTAGTTTGATTTATTGACATATTTTCATGAATTCATATAATTATAGTGTTTATAAGAAAGAGGGGATGAATTTGGTTTATTTAGATTATTGTGCAAACGCTCCAGTAGAACAACAGGTTCTAGATCGTTTCTATGAAGTTACTAAAAACATCTATGCAAATCCTAATTCTATTCATAAGCTGGGACGTGAAGCAGAGGATCTTTTAAATAAGAGCGCTGATCACATTGCGAGCTATTTCAATGTGACAAGGGATGAATTGATTTTTACTTCAGGCGCAACTGAATCCAACAACCTTGCGATTAAAGGAATTTGCGAGAGATACAGAAATAAAGGAAAACATATTATCATTGGTTCTATGGAACATAACTCACTTGTTTCTAGTGCTATGCGCATGCAGGAAATGGGATTTGAAGTAGAACTAGCTCCCGTCGATCAAGATGGACGTATTGATCGTGATGAACTAGAATGGATGATCAGAGATGATACCATCCTCGTAGCCATTGCGGCAGTAGATAGTGAACTTGGCATTAGACAGGATATTGAAGGATTAGCTTCATTCTTGAAGAATTATCCTCAGCTTTATTTTCATGTAGATGCTTCTCAGGCTATTGGGAAAGTTGATATCAACTATAATGATGTCGATCTCATCACCTTTACTCCTCATAAATTTGGTGGCATCAATGGTACTGGTGTTCTTGTCAAAAAGAAGAACATCGGCTTAAAGATCCAGATGGATGGCGGAAAGAGCACTTCCATCTATCGTAGTGGGACACCGATGCTTGCCAATGTTGTTGCATGTGATGTTGCATTAGATTTGGCAATGACTCATCAAAAAGAAAGAGAAGTCTATGTCAAGAAGCTACAGACCAAGATTTTAGAGTTCCTATCTTCTTATGAAATGATTCATATTAACAATACGCGCTATTCAGATGCGTATGTCGTCAATTTTTCTGTCAAATCAGTACGTGCTGAAGCTTTTAGTGAGATGCTTGAGCAACATGAAATCTATCTTTCTACAAAGACTTCATGTTGTCCTACAAATGCACCAAGCAAGATTGTCTTTGCTTTAACTAAAGATAAGAAGCTTGCTAGTACATCATTAAGATTAAGTCTTTCTTATATGACGACAGAAGAAGAACTTGATGCTTTCTTTAAAGCATTTACAATTTGTTATAAGGATATATTTGAAAATGGATAAGATTAAAGAAATAGAAAGAAGTATTATCAAAACATATCGTAAAGCCATCTGGAGACCTTTCTGTAAAGCTGTCACTGAATATGAACTGATTCAGGAAGGCGATAAGATTATGGTCTGCATCAGCGGTGGAAAAGATTCAATGCTTTTAGCGAAATGTATTCAGGAAATTCAAAGACATGGAAAGGTTCACTTTGAAGCCCATTTCGTCTGCATGGATCCTGGATATAATGAATACAACAGAGGAATCATCGAAGATAATGCCAAGCTTATGGGCATTCCACTAGAAGTCTTTGAAACAGATATCTTTGATTCTGTTTCCGGTGGTGCATTTAAACAGCCTTGTTACTTCTGTGCCAAGATGAGACGTGGCTATCTTTATAAGCATGCGCAATCTATTGGCTGCAATAAGATTGCCCTTGGTCATCATTTTGATGATGTTATTGAAACGACATTATTGTCAATGTTCTATGGTTCAGAAATCAAGACTATGATGCCTAAGCTTCATAGTGATCACTATGATGGATTAGAAGTTATTCGTCCTTTATTTAAGGTCAGAGAAGAAGCAATCATCAATTGGAGAAATGCCAATGACTTGACATTCATCAACTGTGCCTGCCGCTTTACTGAAGGCTGCTCACTTATTGATGATGGTACAAGCAAACGTAAAGAAATGAAGACACTTATCAAGCGCATGGAAAAGAAGAATCCAAAAGTAGCGCAGAATATCTTCATTGCGATGCATAATGTCAATCTTGACTGTGTGATGAACTGGAAAAAAGATGGTGAAACACACAGTTTCCTTGATGAATACTACGAAGAAGAAAAATATAAAGCTGTGGAAGAAATCGAAAGATTCTAATCCACAGCTTTTCTTTATGCTTTACGTGTATTTTTCCATATCAGCAATACCACTGGCAAGATGATCTGACTGATCGCTACAGCAACAATAGCAGCAATATTTAAGACAGATGTTCCATCTGTTGAAACAATACTAAATTGTGAAACCCAGTCAAACTTGATGACTAAGAATAATGAGAAGATGAAGGCAGCTACAGGAATAATGACATCAGTTGCAAAGTTCTTTGGAGCAGAGAGTACTTCTTCTTTATTAAGATTAAAGTAGAAAACAATGACACTTAATGGGACAACCAAGAACTGGATGAAACGAGAAAGTGAACTTAATATCATGATATTAGCCATATCTTGACACTCCA
This sequence comes from Kandleria sp., assembly GCF_017934775.1. Lineage (NCBI taxonomy): Bacteria > Bacillati > Bacillota > Erysipelotrichia > Erysipelotrichales > Coprobacillaceae > Kandleria > Kandleria sp. The sequence goes on from NZ_JAGBIX010000008.1 coordinate 45,409, forward strand.
CACGACTAAACTCGTGGGATTCTTGCTTCAACCACTACTGCGTTCCTAACAAGTCACCTTGTCGGCTCGTCTTACACAATGTCCACAAGCGTAAATTTCCGTATGTCCTACGGTATTTTTATATGTTAGG
>NZ_JAGBIX010000009.1:0-4125 GCF_017934775.1 Kandleria sp.
CATGTCGCGGAGAATAAAAACTGCATATACAGTCCGCGCGCGTGACTTGCTTCAAAGGAAAAGTACTAAATTTGGGGCTTACAGTTTACTGGTAAGCTCTAAATTTTGAGCCCCAAACTTAGAACTTTTCTAATTTATTTATCGAGCTCCGGGCGATCAGCTTTTGTCCCGGTAAAAGCATCCTTAAATATCATTGAAATACCGGTGTCAAAACTTTTAATATTTGACACCGGAAGATCTCAATCAAAATGTTCAGAAAAAGGTTCATTGAATTTAATGTACAAAACTACAATCTTAAACCGCATAAATACGTTTCCCGAAATCGACTTGGAAGTGTGCACACGCATTAATGAAGTTTCCGTTACACTTACCTTTTCAATTTCTGTTATCAGCCTTTTTTCTTAACATGTTTAACAACCACACCGGACTTAGAGTGTTTAAGATATTTTACTTCTATGTAGTCTCCTTTATCCGCACGGTCATAAAACACAGAAACACTTATTTCTTCACCGGATTTATCATCAGCTATTCTGATAAGTCTTTCACTGTCTCGAGATGAATATGCTTTGGTAAGCACGGTTCCTGATACCTGCTGGAAATTATCATTGATAATATCCGGTATATCCAAAGAAAACGGAACAACAAAATATATAAAGCAAAATACTGCCACCGGAGCTATAAGAACTTTTAAGCTCATATCAACTACCCGCAAATGCTGCTCATACCAGACTTTAAAGGATCCTCTTGCTGAAGAAGGCGATAATACTGGCCTCCCCGATACAATTTTATAAATTATCCATACGAGTATCCCTGTTAATACTACACACTTAAGTATGCTTCTTGCATAAAAAACTATCATTATTCTACTCCACAAATTCGATTTATCGATTTCATCCGCAAATAATCATAGGACCAATTCCTAACTGTCCTTTTTCCTGGTCATAATTAGCTTCACAGCAATACCCAGCCCCACAATAATAAGCAGGCATGGTAGATAATCCCAAATTAAAGCCGGAATCAGAATCGTGATAATAACAACCAGATCAAGAATATCAACTTGTTCTATAATAATATACCCCGCAATCACTGCTACAGCCAAAACAACTATGCCAACAATAAGTGCTATTTTCCACGATTTATTTCTAGAATATTCCTTTGTAACCCTCATTACCTTGTCCCCCCAAGTAGTATTTAAAGAATTTATCCTATTATATCTACCTCACATTGCACCTACAATCATTATCTTGAGAAAATAAACCCTCCTAATTCCCTATTTGAATGTTAAATTCATCTGGCAATATAATAGAGCCCTGAAACATCCCTGTTTCAGCGCCCTTATCCTTCGGGCAAACCCTCAGGAATATATAGATAAATAGGATAGTAGAACACATATCATAGATTTATATATGCGTTTAATTTTAATTTAGGTGGCATGATACGCCTTCCTTATACCTGGTCCAATTAATTTGCATTTGCGACCAATCAAGCTTTGTAACAATCTCCTCTCCATTTTTCACATTATGCATTGTCATCTGAAACTCATCAAAGTTCTCATTATGAATTTGATTTATCCATAATGGGCGCTCTATTGGATGGAAACCATGCTCTTTAGCATATACTTCGTCACCAATGATAACTACTACGTCATCACCTCTGACGTCATCTATAAAAAATTTTCTTCCATTCGAAAAGGCATGAAATGTTACAGAAAAGTAACCCTCTACCTTTTGGGGAGATATTGAAGATTTCGCCTTAATACTCTGTAAACAACTCTTTACTCTTTTACCTATAAAATCAATTAAATGCAATATCTCCTCCTGTACAAACTGCCGATTTGCAAATTCAGGTTAAGTCTTTCCATCCGAAAGTATCAACTCAACCCTGCCTATAAAATGCACTTAACATATCAAGACATTCTCCGATGCTGACATCATCATGATACAGTATTCTCGGCCGTCCTTGTGAGTTCTTTTCATTTAGTCCGGCTTCCACATGCATGTAACCATTGTTGTTACTTGCCACTTGTAGAAAGGTAATGCCGTTAACTACTTCCGAAGGTGCCAACACAATAAACTCTATATATCCCATCTCTAGATCCTGTAAGAAGTTATCAAGATTAATTTCAAATGTCTCCGGCTCTACCAGCGTATCATCTTCCGCCACACGAAGAGTCCACTGTATATTGCACGCTTTTTTCTTTGCTTTAAAAATGTTTAAAAGTCCCATATAATCTTCCTTCTCCACCATAAATCCCGATTCTTATCAATCTATCAAATTATATAATCACTCAACAAAAAGGAAAAGTATTTACCATTTTAGTTGCAGCGTTATACGTACACGAACATAAGATTCATTACCCGCAAATTGCCACTCAGAAGTTTTCCTGGCTCGTGACGAACTCTTATCCCAAAGATCTACATGATATTTCTGACGAACCTCTCTTTAATTCTCCCCAATCTGTTGTTTGTTAATATCAATATCGAAAAAGAAGCTCCAGGCGATAAACCTGAAGCATCCTCTAGAAATTATATACTCGAATTTTTTCAAAGACTTTAAAATATGCATATGTATCATGTGAAAATTTCGATTCATATTCAGAATAATCCAAATCTTCCCATTTTACTGTGGCTTCGACTGTGATTTATACTTATCAAAACACCCACTTTCAAGCTTACTAATTACCTGGTCTCTTTCTGTATCTCTCATAAATAAAATTAATTCTCTCAACCGTATTACTTCATTTAAATCATTTGAATCACTCATAATCCCTTTATTATATAATATTCCATCTATAGTAGCCTGAAGAGCCTTTGTCTCAGCACACTGTTTATAAATTCTAGTAAACATTTTATATACATTCTGATCAGGCCTTAAGCCTTTTGCCAAAGTTATATAATGATAGTCATAACCTGAAGCAATTATATTTTTCTCTATCAGTTCTAAATACTGCAAATCTTTTGTGCTGTTAAAAAGTAAACAAGCAATTAGTTCAGACTCTTCACTAGGAATAATATAGCTATTTATAATCTCCTTCAGAGCATTTATTCCATCATATTTTTTTAGTAATGGAAATAATACAAGAATATCAGTATCCTCTTTCTCATAATATGTCTCCCAAATCTGTTTTTCCGCTTCTTCCTTTTCTGATTCCGGAATATCTGTTAGAAGATTTGTACTATATCCATCAGCTTTCTGTGAACCTACTGCATTTATCTGATTTATTAATCTTGTATATTCTTCACTTACCATAGTTTTCCTCTAAATACACGAAGTCCTTGTCTATATTATCTTTCGTAAATGGACTACCCTTTCCGACGTGGAGTCGGTGAGGGTAGTCCATTCATTTTCAGATGTAGTCAAAGATTCCTTGAATAGCGTCTGTGATATTTATAATGTCAGGATAATGTATCCTATCAATCTTCGAATAACCCCTGATATTTAAATCAAGGAGTGCCATTTTTTCGCATTGCACATAACCTTCTACGTCTTCAGTTTTGATATGTATATGTAAGGGTCCTGCTTCCCCTTTTTCAAAAATAGGACAGCCGATTATCTCAAAAGTCTGATTAAAGAAATCCTTACTCACAATAAGAACCGGTTTCTTGATATGTTCAATCTTAAGTATATCCCCCTGATGCAATTCTTCCTTCATTCCCAAATCTCTCTTCCTACCGGTTCACCCCAGTCAAATTCACCGTCTAAATGGAGCTGCCCACCATATTCTGCAGCACGTTCTTCCAGTGTTCTATGTCTAAATGGTTTAACAAGCATTATCATGCCATTAGATACCTTGATATCGAGAACATCATCAACTGAAACAGCTGCTTCCTGAAGTACTTCTTTGGGTATTCTAATTCCTTGACTATTTCCCCATGCTTTAACTTGAGCTTGCATAAGCAATACCTCCTTTGTATATACATTGTATATCCCCGAGTCAAAAAAATCAACTTATTCATCATTAAGGTTAGTTCATTATACTGAAAGTGAACTAAGTCGCTGCGCGACGGCCTGCCAAGGCTGTGGCGCAGCGTTTCTTTTACTTAAAAAGCAGTAGATAGTGACGCCCTGATGATGTATTGTTTAAGTTACCACACAAAAACTAAATACTACCAAAAGGCACTACTA
>NZ_JAGBIX010000010.1:0-15178 GCF_017934775.1 Kandleria sp.
AATGGCGCAGGTTGAGGGATTCGAACCCCCGCGGGACTTTCATCCCCTGTCGGTTTTCAAGACCGATCCCTTCAGCCGGACTTGGGTAAACCTGCGCGTAAGTAAATGGTGGTTCCGGCCGGAATCGAACCAGCGACACGAGGATTTTCAATCCTCTGCTCTACCGACTGAGCTACGGAACCAAATGGCGGTCTGGACGGGGCTCGAACCCGCGACCTCCGCCGTGACAGGGCGGCATTCTAAACCAACTGAACTACCAGACCATTTGATAAAATATAATGGTGACGGATACGGGATTCGAACCCGTGAATGCATGCGTGAAAGGCATGTGAGTTAACCGTTTCTCCAATCCGCCACTGTTGTGACTCTTGCGTTTTTCTTGTGTCTCTCGCTGAGTGCTCACATATAATATCATGGCTTTTCTCATTTGGCAACAATTAATTTACAAAAAATTCATATTTTTTTGACGCATTTAAAAAGATGTCAATTACGACATCTTTTTTTGTTTTTATAAAATATAAACGAATAGATCATCGGTACAATAGCCGCTGCTATTACAAGAATGAATGCGATAACCATAGAAAGATTATTGAGTATTGAAGCAACCATAATCACGACTCCAACAATTATCCATAATCTGCTCGCAAAGCGATGTGTCTTATTCCAGTTCTCTTCATCATCCAATGTCCATGGCAGCTTAATGCCAATGACATAGTTCTGTCTTGTTTTTGGAAGATAGTTTCCAATTACTAGAAGAAGTGTACCCATAAAGACATTTGCCATTGTGACCATATTAATTTTTAATCCTAATGCATAACCATAGATTGTGATCATCATCATTAAAGAAACACAAGGGATAATCCATAATACAAGTGTAAAGATCTTATTAGAAATATGTTCAGCTTTAGGGCTATGCGCTGTAAAGAAGGCAGATACCCATTCTACTAAGACAAGAAATAAAGGAATAATAAATACAGTCATCCACTTTGATGTATAGCCATCAGGCTTACCATTAAAGTCAAAGTGCGTAGCCAATGGATCTGGCAGTTTATTCCATAACACAATACCAACTATCATGGGCAATAATGCAATGATGCTTGTTAAAAGCAATGTTTTCATATTTTTCTTAATCATTACTGTCTCCTCCTTTTAATTCAGAAATCCATAACATGATATCTTCCAACACTGTTGTATTAAGATGATAATAGATGAAATTCTTCTTCTTGGTTTCATATAGAAGATCCGCATTCTTTAATATCTTTAGATGATAAGAAATAGTTGCACCGCTCATATCAAAATGTGAAGCGATATCTCCAGCAGAAAGTGAACCCTCTTTTAATAGTTCTAGTATTTCTCTTCTGACAGGATCGGAAAGAGCCTTAAATGTATTAGCGAATGACATACAATTCCTCCTTATCTATTTAGATTTCTTTCTAAATAGATTATATCCCTTATATTCAGTGTTTTCAACACTATTTAGAAAAAATTCAAAATAGGAACAAGCGACGCTTGTTCCTATCTAATAAAATGAGTGGGCTGCCATTCTTCTTCATCTGGCAATCCAAATTGTTCTTTACCTAAAGCAATACTTTTCATCAGGAATGTCATATTTCTAGCTAACGCTCTCAAGGTCTGAAGACCTTCTAGATCTTTATTGGCTTCACCTTTTTCTCTTCCATGAACACTGTTCCAATATTGGCTTGATGCTACGGGCATACCGCATATCGTAAAATACTTATTCAGTTCATCGAAAGTGGAAGAACATCCTCCACGGCGTGCTACGACAACACTTGCCCCTACTTTCATACGCTTATCAAAGCCGGTACTATAGAAAAGACGGTCAAGACATGCGATCGTAGTTGCATTAGCAGATGCATAATAGACCGGTGAAGCTACAACCAAGCCATCTGCTTCCTCGAACTTCTTTGCGAGTTCATTGACAGCATCATCAAAGACACACTTTCCATTCTTATGACAGCTGCCACAAGCAATACAGCCTCTAATAGCCTTGTTGCCAATCATAACAACATCTGTTTCAATGTGTTCTTCGTTAAAGACTTTTACCATTTCATTCACAGCAACACTTGTGTTGCCATTTACACGTGGGCTTCCATTAATAATTAATACTTTCATCTTTTCATCCTCCTCATTTCATTATATTTCATAAGGAGTTTATAATATCAATATTTTACAATAAAGAAATAAGATTCACCATCTCAATAGCAGAAAGTGCACAATCATATCCTTTATTCCCAGCTTTAGAGCCTGCTCTTGCGATAGCCTGCTCAATGTTTTCTGTAGTCACAATCCCAAAGAGTACTGGTACGCCTGTTTCTAATGATATTTGAGCAACACCCTTTGATACTTCATTGCAGACATAATCATAATGACTTGTCTGACCACGAATCACTGTTCCTAATGCGATAATGGCATCATATTTCTTTGATTCTGCCATCTTCTTAGCGATAGTAGGAATTTCAAATGCGCCTGGTACCCAAGCAGCAGTGATGTTTTTATCTTCTACTCCATGTCTTACAAGACCATCTATAGCACCACCTAATAGTTTATTGACAATGATTTCATTAAATCGCGCTGCGACAATACCTACTTTCATTCCTTCTTTAGCGACAAGCTGTCCTTCTAATACATTGATTTCTTTCATTTTATTTTCCCCCTATATTTCTTCTTTAAATAGATGTCCCATCTTCTCTTGTTTTGTCTTTAAATAAAAGGCATCAAACTTCTGCGGTTTAATTTCAATTGGGACACGTTTCTTGATTTCTATTCCAAAATGATCTAATGCATAAATCTTCTCTGGATTATTGGTTAATAATTCAAGAGAATGAACACCCAAATCTTTTAAGATCTGTGCACCTACCCAGTATTCTCTTAAATCTGGCGCAAAGCCAAGCTTTACGTTAGCTTCTACCGTATCAAAACCTTGTTCTTGAAGAGCGTAAGCCTTGATCTTATTCAATAGTCCTATCCCTCTTCCTTCCTGTCTCATATAAAGAAGAATGCCTCTTCCTTCTTTTTCAATCTGTTTCATGGCCTGCTCAAGCTGTAGACCACAGTCACAGCGAAGAGAACCAAAGGCATCCCCGGTTAAGCATTCTGAATGAACACGGCATAAGACATTTTCTCCATCACCGATATCACCTTTTACTAATGCCACATGATGTTCTCCTGTAATATCATTGCTAAAACCAATCATCTGGAAATCACCATACTGTGTAGGGAGATGAGCTTCACCTTCTCTATGGACATGTTTATCATGAATACGAATATAATCCTGTAACGCTTTAATCGTAATAAATGTCATATTCTCTTGAACAGCTAATTTTTGAAGTTCTTCTGTGCGCATCATTGTGCCATCTTCTCTCATGATTTCGCAACATACTCCTACTTCTTTTAATCCTGCTAATCGACATAAATCAACTGTTGCTTCAGTATGCCCATTTCTTACAAGAACACCTCCGGTTCTTGAAATCAGCGGGAAGACATGACCAGGACGACGTAAGTCTTCTGGTCTTGTTTTTTCACTTGCACAAGCCTGAATTGTCATGCCTCTCTCTTCTGCAGAGATTCCTGTCGTAGTCTTGATATGATCAATGGAAACAGTAAAGGCTGTCCCATGATTATCAGTATTATCTAGAACCATTGGCGGTAATCCTAATCTTTCTGCATGTTGTTTAGACATTGGTGTACAAATCAGTCCTTTTGCAAGACTGGCCATCTTATTGATATTTTCTGTTGATGCAAACTCTGCTGCACAGATCATATCTCCTTCATTTTCACGATCTTCATCATCACTTACCATGATGATTTTCCCTTGTCTTAAATCTTCTAAAGCCTGTTCAATTGTGCCATAACGAAATTCTTTCATAGTGTCTCCTTCCTAGTATCCATATTCTTCTAACATTTCATAAGTTAATTCATGCTTTTCTTCTAATTGTCTGCTCATAAATTTCTGAACATATTTTCCTAAGATATCATTCTCAAGGTTGACATAATCCCCCACGCTTTTATGTCCTAGTGTTGTCTGTTCTCTTGTATGAGGAATAATAGAAACCTTAAAGCTTTTCTCACTTACATTGGCAACTGTAAGACTTATTCCATCAATAGTAATCGAACCTTTTTCTACAATTCCATCCAGAATCTCTTTTTTACATTTGATTTCATACCAATAGGCATTGCCATCTGGAATGATGTTTTCTATAGTACCAACACCATCAATATGACCTGATACAATATGTCCCCCAAAACGATCATCGGCTCTCATCGCCCTTTCAAGATTGACATAGCTTCCCTGTCTTTTTTGTGAAAGACTGCTTCTTCTCACTGTTTCTTTCATGACATCTGCATGAAAGTGATGGGCAGATAAATAAGTCACCGTAAGACATATTCCATCTACCGCAATACTATCACCGAGCTTTGTCGCTTCTAGCACTTTATGAGCCTTGATAGAAATTGTTCCATGATCTCCATTTATTCTTAGTGTTTCTACTTGTCCAACTTCTTCTACAATCCCTGTAAACATTTTTTCACCTTACCTTCTATAACAGATTTTTAGATCTTCCCCCATCTTTTCTACTGAATAAAGCTTAAACTCTTGAGCTTCACTCACTTCACTTACACCTTCTCCTCGTACCGGAGTCATTCCATTTCCACCAAAGATTTTTGGTGCTAAATATACTTGCACTTCATCTACGATTTCTTCTCTAATGGCTGATTCATTGAGTGTGCCTCCTCCTTCAATTAGAAGGCTATCTATTCCTCTTTTTCCAAGGATATTTATTAACTGCTTCAATGATAAATGTCCTTTATCTTTTTTAATACGAAGTACCTCTACTCCTTTTTCTTCTAGCATCTTTGCTTTGTTTTCTTCTACATCTTCACTACAGGCCACAATGGTCTTTATCTCTTTAGCTGTCTTTACTAGCTTACAATCAAGAGAAATACGTAACTGTGTATCGAGTACGATACGAATAGGATTAAGTGGTTTGACTTGATAATCTACCTTCTTGATAAAATCACTTTCTATTTCTTGATTTATTTGACAACGTGAAGTAAGACTTGGATCATCTGTAAGCACAGTGTTGATGCCAACAAGAATACCCATACAGCGATGACGAAGAAAATGTACATCTCTTCTTGAAAGTTCTCCTGAAATCCACTTTGATTGACCTGTTTTCGTAGCAATCTTACCATCCATTGTAGAAGCATATTTCATAAAGACATAAGGAACATTCTTGGTTATATAGTGAAAGAAGATGGTGTTGATTTCATCGCATTCTTCTTTTAGAAAATCTTCGATAACCTCGATACCGTGTTCTCTTAATATTCGTGCTCCTTTTCCACTTACCAAAGGATTGGGATCTCTTGATCCAATAATCACTTTTGAGATTCCATGTTCAATAATTGCCTCAGTACAGGGGGGTGTTCTCCCATAGTGAGCACAAGGTTCCAAGGTGACATACATAGTCGCATGCAATGCATCCTCTTTATCTCTTAAAGAGGCAAAAGCATTTCTTTCCGCATGAAGAGTCCCACATTTCTTGTGATACCCCTCTCCGACAATCGTGCCCTCTTTTACAATCACAGCGCCTACCAAAGGATTAGGATGCACGTATCCTTCTCCTAGCTTCGCTAAAGAGATAGCACGTCTCATATAATAAGCATCATCTTTTTTCATAATCTTTTCTCCTAAAAAAAGACCCCACTGCATGTGGGGCCATTCAAATATCGACACTACTCCCGTATAAACAAAAATTCCGAACATTTCTGCTCGGAACATTTTCTACACAAAAAAGTATGACAATAAATATCACTACTTGTTCTTCTTCCATCCAGACTGTACTGTCGGCATCGGAATTTCACCGATTCATGCATAATGCTCGCGGGCTTTACCGCCGGTAGGGAATTTCACCCTGCCCCGAAGATATTCAATTCTATATCTAAAGATAATATACTTCTAGATATTCGTCAATGACAAATAATTATTAAGATCAATATTTCAGTTTTCTTTTTGAATATACTACAACAATAATAGAAACAACAGTTATTAAAAGACCTACGACAAATATATCTAAATTAAAGTATTCAATACTTTCATGACGGATAAAATTACCAATGACCGCATTGATATTCAATACAGCAACAATTCCTCCAACAAAGCTCATAATCATACCGATAATGCTTGCATCCTCTAACTCATCTGCAGAAAGTCTTGGATACTTCTTTTTATGAAGAATAAAGAGTGGAATACTGATTAAAAATAAGAGTCCTGCCAACATAAAATTATACATGGAAGATGATAATGAACTTTTTGGAGAAAACATGTGCACTTCTTCATTATCACGGCTCACCCACACCTTTGATAAGTTTTCATTGGGCTTATCTACAAGTCCATCCTGTTTTGTATAATACATTTTTCCATCCGTAAAAGTATAATGAATAACACATGAATACTCTGTCCTAAAATGTTTTGAAACATATCTTCTTGTACTCTTTACATCTGTAATATAGCCAGGAACACATTTAAAATTTTTACTATACTGCGCTCCCTGATAATTTAATATTCCTATAAAAAGCATAAATAATGCAAATCCCGAAACAATTAAGTGCAAATACTTTTTGATATTTTCTAGTCCAAAACGTCCTATAAGATAATAAGCTATTGCACATGCTATAAAAATGATAAAAAGTATATTTTGTATCATAGTATTTCCCTCGTTTTCCTAAACAATAAAGTAATAAATCAATGAGCTAAAAACAAGCAAGGTGATAATACCAAAGATAAGAAGTATTATTCCAATTGTATTTAACATCGTAGAATGCCTTGAGTTCTTCCCTGTAAGTGTTAAAACAATTCCTGAAATAAGGGTTGTAATACCAACACTTCCAATTCCAAGAACAACACATAATAACGCAATAATTGCAGCAAAGCAGATTAATAAAAACAACATGATCACAAACATTGATAAAATTGCCATCTCATTTCCCCCAAACATAGATTCCCAAAATACATACATTTATCGTACTATCCCTTGAATTATGATGCAATAAAAAAGTCATATCGAGTATACTCAATATGACTTTTATTAATTAAACAAAAGAAAATGGTATCAATCTTTCCCAATATAAAGAAGTAGCCTGTAGTACAAATGCGATTACAATAGATAAGAAAACAACGACAGCCAATTCTTTTGGTTTTCTTCTCAAAAGAATTACCGCAATAACCCATGTGATAAGGTCCATATAACTATAGATTTGAAACCCTTGCGTAAGATTGACTGTCAATGATAATAGTGAACCTAAAATACCACTTGAAATCACTATTGCTATTTTTCCATCCCCTTTTGCATACCAGCAGAGCATTGCTAAAAAGGGAGAAACAAGAGTGAAGCCTACCCAGATCATGATATAACTTAATAGGAAAAATCCTGAAATGAATTTTGTATAAGCATAATATGTGATAAACATTCCTGTAAAAAATAATAGAACATTTAATCCTGCTCTTATTGGTGAAGCACTATATATAGATATAGCTAAGGCTAAAACAATTCATATAGAAAAACGTCCTAAATAATTTGACAGATCTAACTGACCAAGAATACCTGTAAGCTGATTTTCATCTAAGTACTTTGATAAAGCACCTAAGAATAATCCAATACACAACACAATAATCGTACTGATTATTTTTCTCTTTAAAGAAAGTGTTGTATTTTTGCTTCTAATACTGTTTAAATATTGATTCATTGTAATAACTTATCCTTCTTTATAAATTTAATTACAAGAAAACTATAATCATTGATAAATCTGAAATCAAATGTGCTATCATCGCATAAACAATTCCATATTTACGATAAAGATAGCCAAAATATAACCATAGCACCAAGCATACTGTCAGTAATGCATTGACTAAGCCCTTGTCTTTAACATTTCCCATCTTGATTTTAAGCCATTCTCCAAAAACGTTCAAACAACAACGTTTTTTTAATTTACCATAACAAGTTCAATATTTAAAAAGTTCATAGATCTCAAGTGTTAAAATGTAAGTGTCCAAACAAACATTAAACAATAGAGAACTATGAACTATAATCATCTTACCATAAATGAAAGATATTGTATTTTCCAATTTACACAAAGTAGAGTAAGCATCAAGAAAATAGTCAAAGCATTGAAAATAAATGTCAGTACTATATCAAGAGAAATAACAAACCACAATATTCAAACAGAAGGAAGCATATATAAATAATTGAACACTACAAATAACAGAAGCTTATATATTGTTTATTATCTCTCTCAATTAAAATTTTGCACCTACTAACATCATAAACATTAATTTCTCAATAGCTCAATCATAATTAATAATCTGTGTAAATATATACAACTTACTTTGCATTTACAATAAGAAAACAGAAGAATGCAACAATTACAAATGACATAACTGGAACAAGTTTATCCAATTTTTCACACAAGTCTGATTTATCATCTATTTTATTATTTCTTTCTAATAAAGCCATAATTCCATAATAAATTAGATTAAGGAAATATGAAACAGCCATATATATTGCAACTGGAATCATAATAATTACACCAATTACAAATCTAATGAGTCCAAATACTAGAAAATAGATATTACCACCAAAAATACTTCCAAAGAATAAATTTTCAATACCATTCCAGATATGAGATACTGCACCACTTAAAAATCCTTGAACGCCAGATTTTGAACAAATAATGATAGATGCACAAGATCCAATTAAAATTGTAAATACAATCAAATAACCCACAAATTGGCTTGTTCCTTGTGCCATTTTAGTCATATTCAATAGTAAAATCGATAGAATAAGACCGATTCCAAATCCCTTTACAGTTGCCATTAATAATTCCTTAAATTTTTGTCCATACATTTTCAATTACCTCCCAATATTTTTTAAATCATACTAGCTAATAAATTATAAGCATTATCAATTTTCTCCAAATATAATCCATTTGACTTTTCTTCATTTTGATCAAATGCTTTCATAAGAAGATTTTTGTGTTCTTCCAATGTTGATGGAGTAACTTCGTCCATACTATCAAACATATACAAAGCTAATGCTTTATCTACCTCATCAACATCTCTACACATCTGGTTATAAGTATCAATTTTTAATTGAAGATAATAACAAACTGAAAATGCTCTAATCGCATCAGCAAAACCATCTGATAAATTATAAGTATATTTGTTACTTATAATTCCCTTTTGTTTAACCTTAAGCTTTACACCATAGTTAATAACTGATTCCAAACATACTCGAGGACAAGATAATTCAACTGAGACGTACTCATTTCCTTTTACTTTATCTCCTAGAATCCCCTCTTTGTATTCCTCAGGCTTAAAATTTAAATCATAATCAGTTAAATCAGCAAAGCGTAATACTATATTGTCATCACCATTTGATCCAAAACGGAAAAGATTTCTTTCTGTATCGATAGCCAATTGATTACCATATACAACATCTGGATCAAATTGAGCTCTTTCTTCTTTTGTCGTTTCCTCCCAAGTAAGATAATCAGTATAATCAGAATAGCTCCAATTCTCTTTAGCGTAATTTATAATCTGTGGATGAATCTTACTCGCGCAATTTTTACATAAACAAAATCCGCCTGCTTTAAATACTTTTTGTTCAGTTCCTTTTAAAGCTTTCCCACAATCTCGACACTCATCTGGATGTCTGAATACGCCTAATTTGAATAAAACAACTACTACAATAACAGCACCTACTATAAGCCAAAACATAATCTTATTCTCCTCCTAAAATTTATTTCTTTTAATGTGTCACAAAATATTGATCACTTTTCTACTTTCTTCACCTTTCTTACAATAATATTATATCCCCCTAATCAAATTTAGTTTTCAGTTAAAGTTTACACTTACATAAACCGAATACTTAACATAAAATCAAGATAATAGCTCTCCATTAATATATTTAGGAAAGCAACATCTTTATTCTTCTACATTATTATATTCCGCCGATTAAAATTAGTTTTCAGTTAAAGTTTACATTTTAAACAAGCCAAACATTTTAACATAAGATTAAAATATTAGATTCCATTAATATATTTAAAAAGCAATATCTTTATTCATCTGTATTAGAAGCAAAAATTAATTGAAGCAAATTCAAACAACACAATTAATCCGTGCATATTAATAACTCATTTAAGTAATTTAACAATTGATTAAGATTAAATTTCTGATTAAAGCCATATGAATACAACTGAATTTTCTAATTACGAAACAAATCGACATTCATTCAAATAAAAATGTAGATAATATAAACAGTAAATGTAATTAACCAAATTTATAACAACTACACGAAATTAAAATTTAAACTAGATTTTTTTAATACACTTCAAAATATCAAGTATTAAACATATGTATAATCTTAAATTAATAGCCAAGCTAATAAAAAACTAAGTAATAATATTAATATGATAATCACTTGAATAAAGCTTTATAAAAAGAAATAACATATTCCAATTAACACTAACATTGATAGAATATTAGAAAAAATCTTAATAAGGTTTCTTCTAATAAACATACTTTTATTAACATTGTAATGCTTCTTCGTTTTTTCAAGCAATGTGGATAATAATTGTTTAAAAGTTCTTTCAAAACCAATCCAATCTGTTTTTTTATTAAAATCTGATGAAAAATCCATTAATAAAGATGTGCAAAAAATAGCCGGTAAAAAATACAATGTAAGAAGTTTTACAATTTGATGAATTGAACGAAGAAAAATTATAATCGAATTATTTTTTACTCCTGTAGTCACCCTCAAATATTCTAACCACTCTTTACCTAAAAATATTTTTCGTAATACTAACAAATTATCAATGCGATCAACCATAGGCAAGATAATATTTGTTAACAAAACAATTAAGATAAAAATCGGAATTTTAAACTTATAAAGATTGGTAAATATCAACTTAATAAATTCAAAAATAAAATAACTTAAAAAAATTGGCCAATAAACAAGGAAATGTATAAACATTACTTTCATCGGCAATTTATTATTTTTATTACGTCCGAGTTTCTTATCAATTTTATTTAATATTTCATTCTGTTTTGACTTCTTTTTCGCTTTACGAATAATAGAACCAATTCCAGAATCGCTTATTCCAAAATTATCATGTACAGGTTCATAATAATTTAAAATAAAATCCGTTACGTCCCTGAAGCCATAATCCCTATTTGCAATTTTCGCAATACCATTTATAGTAACAGGCTTCATGTCAACAAACGAATACATATAAGATGTTAAATTTGGGTATTTTAATAACAGTTTGAATTCTGGAATATTATCCACAACATCCTTATAATCACTTATCTTTTGAAGAGTGTTAAACAAATCTACTAACGGAACGTATTCAGCCCCATACTCTTGACGAACAGCATACACCTCTTTTCGCTTTTCAGAGATCATTGCTGCAAATTGCTTCGCATCTTTTATATGCTCAATTTCCAAAAAATCATACAAACTACGCCTTAATTTAGGATACTTTTGCTTCAATTTATTATTTTGAGATGCTTCTTCGAATTTTTCAACAACACTGCGTAGCTTTAACACAGTTGCTTCTTGAAACAAGTTAGTGATCATAGGACTCGATTCATCTTTCTTTTTTCCTTCTATTTCTTCAGTGTTTTTTTCATCTAACTTAGTATCAGAATCTTTAAGTCCTAATACTTTAAATTCCTTACGAAGCATTTTTAAAATGTCTTTTTTCTTTTTTTTCTCTGAAGTATAGTAATCAAAAAAGAATTCAACATCTTCTTTTTGTAATTTTTTTGTTGTTGAGATTATTTGAAAATACTCTCTTGCAAATTGTACAGAACCACTATCAAAAGATTGTGTATCATCAGCAGTTTTCTTTGAATTATTTTTATTGTAATAATCAAAAACTTTTTTTCTCAACTTCTCGTCTCTTAATATTGCTTCGTACTTCTCTGCCTTTTCAAGTCGTAATCTATCTCTATTTGCAATTCTTTCATTAGCCCCATTAACACTAATATTCCAACGTTTTCTTGTTTCAGAAATCTTTGTCTCTAATTCGTGTGCGTCAATATTTATGGAATTTATTTTATACAATTTAAAAATATTTTCATTAGCAATATCTACATCATATTTACTTAAAATCATTTCTTGTATATCAGCCATACAATCCTCCTAATTATTTCCTAATTGTCTTTGTATCTTGCATAAGATTGTATTATACATTTCATCAATGAATGCAGATGCTAATTCAGAAATAAATATAATAGCCCCTAATACCGCACTAATACAAATATAAGATATCTCCAAAACAAGTGTTCCCAATGGCCCAAATAGTTCTACTACAAGACCTAAAGAAACGAGTATTCCAAAACAAGTTAAAAACAATTCACCAAATCCGCCACTAACAAAACTACTTACAACTTCGGAAATTAAATACGATAAAATCATTGTATATATTGAAATAAATAGAATAGCAGCAGTTAACTCACCGGTAGACTTTAAAGCATTGCCTAATGATGACAATGCTTTAAAGAAGCCACTTAACAAAAAGAGTATTACTGAGCAAATAGAGAGCCAAAATATAATTAATGCTGATATCATAACTTATCCCCTACTTATTCAATTGTAGCCGAAGACATTCTAAGTGCAGCACTATTCATTTCGTTTTCACTCATTTGATTTGATAACTGGAATGTAGTATCAAGTTTAGAATGATTTGCCTGTTCTTCAGCAATTATATGAAGAATACCCGAATTATCCAATTGAGTTGTCATAATAACAGGTGTATTACGTCTTACAGGTTGTCTAAATTTCATTTCAAATTCCGTCAACGGTTTTCTATCATCAATTTCAATTTGCTCATCTGTTGATCTACTTTCATAAATTTTAATAGAAATACCGCTTTGATTATCTTCCAGTGTACAGAATGTTTCTGTACGTGTTGCAGGAAGTGTATCATTTATCATCAGCATATTGAAAATTCTATTTCTATTTTTGCTGGTATCATACGTTTCCAAACCATATGTTCTAGAAAGAACGTTTGTAATATTTATTTTAAATGCACCACTTGTAGATCCATTTGAAGAAAGAGCAAATTTTTTATCAATTTCACCTGTAAGAACATTTTCCTCTTTAACTTCCTCAACAGTTTTATTAGATTTGTTTGCTTCATTAATAAGGAAATCATTATATGCTTTCTCATTACTTGCATAAATTGCAGCACCTTTAGCAACTGCTTCATCAGGATCAGCAAGAGATGGAGTAACATGATAATCTCTTTCAATCATTGATGCTACTTGAGGCATTCTAGACGAACCACCAACCAAAAGTACTTTATCTATTTTAGAAATAGGATATCCTTGGTTAGCTGCAACCTGTAATACATCATCTAATAAGTTTTTAGTTCGATCTAAAATGTCACTTGTTAATTCCTCATATTTTTCACGAGTAAGTTCTTCACGAAAACGTCCCGCAGGGCCATTAACTGAGATGTGAACCTTTTCTCTTGATGTGAGAGATTTTTTCCATGTTTCAACATCAACATATAACGAAGAAATTGTCTCTGGATCTTCTGAAAGATCTTCTCCATATTCTTCCTCATAACGTTCTACAACATAGTCCATCAAAGCTTCATCCCAGTCTTTACCACCTAGTTGATCATCTCCACCTGTGCAAACTACAGAAATATTGTTTCCTGAAATATTCATCACAGTAATATCAAAAGTTCCTCCACCTAAGTCATATACAAGTACTGTTTCATTTTTATTTTTTCCTGAAACTCCGTAACTAATAGCAGCGGCTGTAGGTTCATTAATTATATTAAGAACATTTAATCCAGCTAATTCACCAGCAGTCTTTGTGGCTTGTCTCTCATTCATACCAAAATAAGCTGGACAAGTGATTACAACATCATTAACTTCTTCTCCATCCTGAATGACACCTGTTTGTCTTAGCTCTTCATTAGCATCTTTTACAATTTTCTTAAGTATCATAGAAGATATTTCTGGTGCATGATACGTTGTTCCATTACATGTAACAGTATCATTTTCTTTTCCCATTTTTCTTTTAATGAATTGAACAGTTTTATCAGGATCCAAATCTATTGATCTTTTTGCTTCTGTTCCTACAATAATATTTCTTTCTGATTCAATCATAACGACTGATGGTGTCGTGTGATCTCCTTCACTATTTTTTAATACAACTGGCTTTCCATACTCATCAATATAAGAAACACATGAATATGTTGTTCCTAAGTCAATTCCAAATACCTTACTCATTTTCTAATTTCCTTCCTTTTCTTTAAATTGATATACTATAACTCTTTCCGGAATTAAAACTTTATCCCCTTTTTTGTATCCCTCCGAAAGACTTTTTTTAATTCTTTTATCCAACATTTTATCATCAGTAGCTTCAACACGTGGTTGATGAATTGAAGCATCAAATTGTTCACCTGAGCTTGTAGAATAAGAATCAACATTTTGCTGTTCAAGTAAATCAGTTAAATCATCTAAAACATACTGATATTCTCTTTGAAGATCTTCTATAGAACTTTCTTGCCATCTTTCAGATTTAACAAATTTAATCATATCTTTTCTAACTTTAATAACAGACTTCATTAACTGATTAATAAACCTATCAGAAGTATTATTTTTATAATAATTAAGTTCATCATATAACTTATTTATCATATTATCTTTTACCTCTATTTGATTCTTAATCAATTTTTCCATCATTTGCCCTTGTTCTCTTGTGTTTAACAATATTTCAAGAACTTCATCTGAAACATCATCACTGCTTACAATTTCACATTCTTGATTTACTTCATTAGATAAATCTTTAAAATCATCCATAAATACCTCCTTTAATTTTACTCCATTAAATTCTTACTAAGGCCACCTAAATATATATTGTTGCTATAATTTTACGCTATAAATATTTTATTAATATATATTTAAAATATTATACTATGTATAATTCTAGGCTTTTTTTTTAGATAGCGTCAAGAATTTTGTGTAAATTCTTGATTCCTGTTTTTTTGATTTCTGTCTGATTTGTTTACTGCAGAAATGCAGTAGGCATGGTTCTATTCTTCAGTGACATCTGCATATGTGCAGATGTCACTGAACCAGAAG
>NZ_JAGBIX010000011.1:0-52193 GCF_017934775.1 Kandleria sp.
CTGGTTCAGTGACATCTGCACATATGCAGATGTCACTGAAGAATAGAACCATGCCTACTGCATTTCTGCAGTAAACAAATCAGACAGAAATCAAAAAAACAGGAATCAAGAATTTACACAAAATTCTTGACGCTATCATTTCATTTCTAATTCATCTAATGTTTATATTCCTTAATATTCATACCTTGGAAATAAATTTTACCTTCATGTCCATTATGTTCATAATAATGACTCTTTATACGATCAATAACTTGCTTTAAGTGATCCCATTCACAATCAATAAGAACCATAAACTTATTTTGATCATATTGTAATACGCAATCATATTCTCTTAGATTATCCATAATTGCTTTCTTTAGATTAACGCCTAGTGCTTCATTATTCTTTGTATTTTCATCTTTTACGATAATATCTACAATATGATAATGAGAGGTCTCTCTCTGTGCACGACGTTTTTCAATTTCACAAAGCTGTCTAAATTCTTCAGCACTGCATTCAAAAGCCTGTTTGCTTTTGAACTGCTGGAATGTAGACTGGATAGCTTCTAGACGTCTTTCATTTTCCTGTTGCTGCGACTGGTGGAGCAGCTCCTTTAATGAAATGTTAGGATCAATGCCTAAATCTTTACGAAACAGTGTTTCTAGATTCTTATAATTCTTTCTAGCCAATTCAATATTATTTTCTCTAATATACTGTTTCATAATATAGTAATGTGCTTTTTCATTATAAACATCCAGTTCTAAAATCTTTCGTGACATCTCTTTAAATTCTTCGATAGATTCTTCTTCATAATACTTAATCATCAATGCCAGCATAGCCTGAAGAACCTTTGATTCAAGATACGTATTTTCCAGTTTTACCCATAACGTATTCGCAATCATTGGCAGCAGACGTCCTTTATAAAGAGCAACTGCTTTTTCATAATACTCATAATTGATTTCTTCATCTTTTTTTGCAAGCTGAATATAATGTTCAAATTCATCGAGATCAATTTCTACTCGAATAGATTCATTCCAGTAATAATAGCCCTTTGAAGAGATAATAAAAGGTTCATCACCAAACTCTTTTAATAATACTCTCACACGATAAACAAGAGCTTTCAATGCATTCAATGGATCTTGTGATGCATCCTTGAACATGATTTCAGATAATTCATGATTACTAATCTGATCAAATGGTTTCTTAAACAAATAAACCAGCAGCTCTGTAATCTTTGACGAATGAAAATCATTATAGGCAATCGTTTTTCCATTATAGGACATTTCAAATGTTCCTATCATTTTTACACGCATAGTATTCATACCCATAACCTCCACTTATATGTTCATTGTACAAAACCAAAGTCAAATGGAAGTCATAACTAGTTATAATTATAAAATATAACTAACTTAAAGCATGAAAAAAACATAGAAAGTTGTGACTTTCTATGTTTTTTTGACTACTTCATAACTTTTCTAATTAATTCCTTGAATTCTTCCAAAGTTGTATCTCTAGGATTTCCTGGTGCACATGCATCCGCAAAAGCATCTTTTGCGAGCTGTTCTACATCTTCTTCTTTTAATCCTTCTACATATGATGGAATACCGACATCCTTGCTTAATGTCTTAACAGCGTCGATTGCAGCTTGACGATATTCACTTTCACTCATCTGATCAACACCTTCAACACCCATTGCACGAGCGATTTCTCTGAATTTCTCACCAGTGTAATCCTGATTGAATTCCATGACGATTGGTAACATGATGGCACATGCTACGCCATGTGGCGTATCATAGTGAGCTGAGAAAGTATGCGCAATAGAATGAGCAATACCTAATCCTACATTAGAGAATCCCATTCCGGCGATATATTGTGCTAAGGCCATGCCTTCTCTGCCTTCATCAGTATTCTCTACTGCACCACGTAAGTTTTTAGCGATAAGCTTGATTGCTTCAAGATGGAACATGTCTGTCATTTCCCATGCCGCTTTTGTTGTATAGCCTTCAATCGCATGAGTCAATGCATCCATACCTGTAGCAGCAGTCAATCCTTTTGGCATAGATGACATCATATCAGGATCAACGACAGCCCAATTTGGAATATCATTCTGATCGACGCAGACGAACTTTCTTTCTTTTTCTACATCTGTAATAACATAGTTGATTGTAACTTCAGCTGCTGTTCCTGCAGTTGTAGGTACAGCGATTGTACGTACTGCATGATTTTTTGTAGGTGCTACCCCTTCAAGTGAACGCACATCTTCAAATTCAGGATTTTCTACGATAATTCCAATCGCTTTGGCTGTATCCATTGAAGAACCACCACCGATAGTAATAATAGAATCCGCATTAGCTTCCTTAAATGCTTTGACACCATCCTGAACATTCTTGATTGTAGGATTTGGTTTAATTTCTGAATAGATGACATATTCAAGTCCACTTTCATCAAGAAGATCAGTGACCTTCTTAGTAACACCAAATTTTACAAGATCAGGATCTGAACATACAAAAATCTTTTTAAATCCTTCTTTTTTAGCAATCTCTGGAATTTGTTTGATTGCTTCTTTACCATGATAAGAAATTGTGTTTAATACAATTGCATTTGCCATATTATATCTCTCCTTGTTTTCTCTATGATAAAATTTTAACATTTAGATGTTAGGGCTTTCAAGTTACACTTTCCCCCATTTGTCACATAAAAAAAGTAGACCGAAGTCTACTTTAAATCTGATAGATAATATTCAAGCTTAACTGGTAAAGCATCAATGAGATACTGCGCTAGCTCTTCTGGTGATCTTTTCATTCCATGAGTAGCCCAATCCACTGTCATAGTAATGGAACCATGACAATACATTTTTAACAAGAAACGAATATCATCGGGAATTTGTCCACATTTCTTTTTAATGATGCCTTCATAAAAATGATAAATACATTCATAGTCATAATGTTCTACATTATTATAATCTTTTGATAAGAACGCCGCTTCAAAGAATAGCTGATCTTCTAGAATGAATTCAAATTTCTTTGTCAATCCTTCCTTCAAGGTTTCCTGTTCACCAATCTGTAAGAATGACTGATCAGCTAGCACCTTAAAGTACCAATTGACTAAAGCGTACTTATCTTCAAAGTAACGATAGAATGTCTGTCTTGTCTTACCGGATACTTTTACAAGATCAGTGACACTCACTTTATCTAAAGGCTGTTTCTTTAACAATTCTTTTAAGCCTTCTGCAAATATATAACGTGTATCTTCCATCTTTATCACCTAGTCTATTTTATCAAATATATTTAATTTTGATAAGACTAGAATGCTTTCTTAGTCGCTTGTTCAACTTCTTCACGTGAATAAAGCTGATAATAGTACCCCTTTTTATTCATCAGTTCTTCATGCTGACCTGATTCTATGATCTTCCCATCTTTAACAACAAGAATGATATCCGCATTGACAACAGTAGAAAGACGATGCGCAATCATAAATGATGTACGTCCTTCAACTAATTTTTCAATAGCCATCTGAATCTTCTGTTCAGTCATTGTATCAATAGAAGATGTGGCTTCATCAAGAATAAGAATAGCTGGATTGGCAATAATGGCTCTCGCAAAGCTTAACAGCTGCTTTTCACCAGTGGACATTGTATTGCCACCTTCTCCAATATTGCTGTCGAGTCCCTCACCCATACGTTTCACTATTTCTTCTGCATTAACGATCTTTAATGCCTTCCATATTTCTTCATCAGTAGCATCACTTTTGCCATAACGAAGATTATCGCGAATAGTCCCTGAGAAAAGATGTGGTGTCTGCAACACATATCCAATATGATCATGCAGCCAGGACTGACTTCTTTCTCTTGCATCCCTGCCATCAATCAGAATTCTTCCTTTTGTAGGTTCATAGAAACGACAGACAAGATTTACAAGCGTTGACTTCCCTGCCCCTGTTTCTCCAACAATAGCAACATTTGTTCCTTGTGGGACATGCAGATTGAAATCTTCAAGAACCATCTCTTCGCCATCTGGATATTTGAAGGACACATTTTCAAAGACAATATCACCATGAAGTTTTTCCCAGTTCTCTTTACGTGGATGAAAAACATCCCCATATTTCTTAATGACATCCTCACCATCGACAACATCAGAATCAGTATTCATTAAAGTTGTAAAACGTTCAATGTTGACTTGTACATTGATCAACTGAGAAATCGTTTCAATCATACGCTGAATAGGATCAATCATGCCTAAGGCATACGACATAAACACTGAAAGTGTTCCTATTTTCATAAGACCCTCAATACTTAATCGTCCTCCCTGCCATAAAACAATAGCCAAGGCCACACTTGAGAGTGTTGTAACAGTGGCACTAAACAATGCTGAATAGTGCGTAGAATGAATGGAAGTACGTTTCATCAGATTGGTATCTTTTTCAAAATCATCCTGAATCGTATCTTCTACCACCAATGTACGAATAGTCTTTGCGCCAGTGATTCCTTCATTGAAATGTCCTGTAATCATTGAATTAATTTCTCTGATCTTACGGTTCAAGAAGACAATTCTTTTCTGGAAGAATAAGATAAACACTATGGCAACAGGTACAAGCAAAAGCAACAGCAATGCAAGACGAACATTGATCATGCTCATTACCACAAATACAAAGATAATATAAGAAAGATTCCAGACAATATCCATCAATCGCCATGACACCATTGTACCAATACGATCAGTATCGGACATAATACGTGCATGAACATAGCCAACATTGTTGGTATTGAAATATGAGAAAGATAACGTCTGAAGATGATTGAATGAAGCATTCTTTAAATCTCTTCCTACTTCAAGTTCAACCTTGCAGCAAAGATAACTGCTAAAGTAATTCAAGAAAACCTGAGCAATCAAGAATAAGATGTAGCTTACAATAAATAATGTAAGATTATCTATTTTTCCCTGTCCAATATAATGATTGATCGCATACTGATTAAACAGTGGATAAATCGTATCAATAAGAGAACTCAATGCGCCAAGTACAACCATGACTACAATCATTAGACGATACTTTTTAACATAACTAATAATCTGAGGAATACCAAAATATTTAAGTTTCTTATTCATGAGAAATTCCTCCTAATGATTGAATATCACTGATGGTCTTATATAGACCATTCTGGTTCATCAATGACTGATGTGTTCCTTCTTCGATAATCTTGCCTTCATTCATAACGATAATATGATCCGCATCCTTTAATGTAGAAATACGATGAGAAATCATAATAACCGTAGAATCATGAACATTCTCTTTTAAGGCTTTTCTTATTTTCTGATCTGTCTGTGTATCAACAGCAGAAAGTGAATCATCAAAAATCATGATAGGTGTCTTAGAAATAATCATCTGGGCAATCGCAGTTCTTTGTTTTTGTCCCCCAGATAAAGTGACTCCTCTTTCTCCCACAAAAGTATCATACCCTTTAGTAAAGTGTGATACTGCATCATCCAATGAAGCAATACGACTAGCCTCAATCACATCCTGATGAGTTGCTTCCTTTTTCGCAATCGCAATATTTTCAGACAAGCTTCTAGAGAAAAGAAATGGCTCCTGTAATACAAATCCAATATTTTCTCTTAAGTGATCTTTCTTGATTGTCGCTATATCTACTCCCCCAATGGTGATTTTCCCTTTGGTAGGTTCATAAAGACGATCTAGCAAGTACATCAATGTAGATTTACCAGATCCCGTACTTCCTAATATTCCCAATGTTTCTCCTTTCTTGATTGTAAAAGAAACATCATCAAGAATATAAGGAGCCTCCTCTTTATATCTAAATGATACATGATCAAATACGATATCCTGATGCATATCAACAGTTAAAGGATGTTCATGATC
Source organism: Kandleria sp. (assembly GCF_017934775.1). Taxonomy (NCBI): domain Bacteria; kingdom Bacillati; phylum Bacillota; class Erysipelotrichia; order Erysipelotrichales; family Coprobacillaceae; genus Kandleria; species Kandleria sp. The sequence continues at coordinate 5,851 of NZ_JAGBIX010000011.1, forward strand.
TCTTTCTTCTTGAGAATTCATAATATAGCGAATACGATCAATTGAGACACCAGCCTTGCTCATATCAGAAATAACTCTTCCAAGCTGACGAATTGGCCATACCAGCATGGCATTATAAGAAATAAAGGCGATATAATCACCCGCTGTCATTTCTCCTTTTACACAAAGAAGAGCTCCCAGTACAACAATCATCATTACCTGTAAGCCAGAAATGCCATCACCGGCTGACCAGAACATTGAAATATAGACTGAGAATTTCATATAAGCGGATGTATAGATATTATTCTGCTTCTCAAATCGATCACGTTCTTCTTTCTCTCTTCCAAATGCACGAACAACTCTTACTCCTGTTAAGTTTTCTTGCGCAATAGAAGAAAGATTTCCTTCTTCTTCATCAGCCACCAGAAAAGACTGACTGATCTTTTTTCTAAAAAACAAGGAATATCCCACGATAATAGGGATAAAGTTCGCTGCTACAATAGTAAGAAACACAGAAATCTGTGACATAAAGAACAATGATAAAGCCAAGAGAATAATAATTCTAAAGAAACTAGTCAGCTGTTCAGAAAGAAAGTTCTTGATCTGTTCAACATCACTTGTACATCTTTGAATAATATCTCCCGTAGAATTATCAATATACCAAGAGAAAGGCAATTTCTGAATATGTGAGAACAGACTGTTTCTCATTGTCTGAACCAGCGTCTCTGATCCTGCAGCATTCATTAGATTATAGATATATCTGCATACTGCTCCAAGCAAGGCAATGCCAATGACCAGAGCACCTACCAGATAAAGATGTTCACGAAGAAATCCAGTATCTATAAATGAAAGCGAAGAGGCTTTATGGCCAATGATGGAATCAACAGTAAATCCCACAATCTTCGGATTAATCAGATCAATAAACGACGCCAGTATTGCAAAAAGGATTCCTATTCCAAAATAACGTTTGCTTGAACGTAAAAAATAGAATACCAGTCTGCTGTTTGAAGAAAATTTCTGGTTCATACAAAACCTCCTTAACCAACCATTTATTGTATAAGATAAATGAAAAAATAAAAAGCAATATGATGAAAAAAGATCATATCTACATATGATCTTTTTCAAACCTGTATTTTTGTTTAATAGAAGGATACTTTTCATGATCCACTTCTTCTAAAAACATCTTTAATGGACGTACATACATTTTTTTATCCCCATAAAGTGCGCGATAGACCATCATATCCTCATCAGTTTCACTGTGCGTAGCAACACCAACAATTTCATAGAGATAAGTCATTGAAGAAGCATCCACAGTTTCTCTTTTAAAATGTCTGACAACATCGCCCTTATTAAATGTTCTCATAATAATGTGCCAACCCCTGTGTTCCTTCTTCGCCGTAGCCTTCTTCTTGCATCTTAGTCTCCATGGACAAGACTTTCTCAAGAACTTCTAAAGTCAAGTCGCGACTCAACGCTTCTTCATCCGCAATACGCATATCCTTTACAAAATGCTTAATAAAAAATCCTGGATTAAAATCTCCATCAATAATCTTCTGACCAAGATTTGAAAGCTGCCAGCTTCCGGCAGCGCCATTAGCAATAGTATCAAGCATCTTCTGCACATCTAGTCCAGCTTTCTTGCCATAAGCGATTGCTTCAACGGTTCCTGCAAGCGTACCGGCAATCGCAATCTGATTAGCCATCTTAGTGTGCTGGCCTGCACCGGCTTCTCCTTCATAGATCACATTTGTTCCCATTACTGATAGTAATGGTTTCATTTTTTCAAAGATCTCCTGATCTCCACCTACCATAATCGCAAGTGTGGCTTCTTTTGCCCCTTTATCTCCTCCAGATACAGGAGCGTCTAGTGAGTGGAGTCCTCTTTTTTGTGCTTCTTCATAGATGCGCTGTGACAATTTTGGTGAAGTTGTGGTCATATCAATCATGATAGAGCCTTCTTTCATATTTTCAATAACACCATCTTTGCCAAAGTATACTTCTTCAACATCTTTTGGAAAACCAATCATGGTCACCATGACATCAGAGCATCTTGCACATTCAGCAACATCATTGCACCAGATAGCCCCTTTTTCTAATAGATCAAGACATTTTTCTTTTGTACGGGTATAAACATACAATTCATGCCCAGCATTCTTTATATGTTCAGCCATAGGTTTTCCCATGACACCTAATCCAATAAATCCAATTTTCAATTCCATCACCTCATTAGTATTATAAAAGAAAAAGAAGATGAATCAAATCATCTTCTTATAATTCTTTTTTTGCGATACGAGCAGCATAGCCAATATATCCAGCTGGAGTCATATTAACTAATGTTTCTCTATCCTGATCAGAAAGAACTTCTAATCCCTTGGCAAATTCAAGAATAGCATCTTTAGAAATATTCTTTCCTCTTGTTAATGCCTTTAACTGATCATATGCATCTGCAATACCATATTTTCTAAGCATAGTCTGAATTGGTTCAGCTAATACTTCCCATTTTTCATTTAAGTCAGCAGCTAGCTTTTCTTCATTGATTACACATTTAGCAAGACCACCAGTTGTTTCATTGATTGCCTGTAAAGAATAACCGAATGCTAAACCTAAGTTACGCTGTGATGAAGAATCAGATAAATCTCTCTGCATTCTTGATTTAGGAAGCTTATTGCTTAATGATACACAAATATTATTTGAGAAATCAGCATTGGCTTCAGAGTTTTCAAATCTGATTGGATTGACTTTATGTGGCATAGTAGAAGAACCTACTTCACCTTTAACTGGAATCTGCTTGAAGTATTCCATTGAGATATATAGCCACATATCTACATCAAGATCCATTAAGACATTATTGAAATGACGAATACCATCTAGAATATGACAAGTATAGTCATGTGATTCAATCTGAGTTGTGAATGGGTTAAATGTTAAACCAAGATAATCTTCCACAAATTCCTTGTTTGCTTTTTCCCAATCCATATCAGGGAAAGGTACACCGATAGCAGAATAGTTACCTGTTGCACCATTGAATTTAGCTTTAATCTTAACTGCTTCTACATTTTCGATGCTAGAAAGGAAACGATAAGCGTACACCTTGAATTCCTTACCAATTGTAGTAGGTGTAGCTGGCTGTCCATGAGTATGAGCTAACATTGGAATATCAGCATACTGTAAAGCAAGACCATCAATTGTTTTTGCAAATTCTTTTGCTTTCTTAAGCCATACGTTCTTAAGACCATCTCTGATCATGCAGCCATATGAAGTATTGTTGATATCTTCTGAAGTACATCCGATATGCACAAAGCTTTCTAGCTTATGGAATCCTAATTCAGCAAGCTGTTCATCAATATAATATTCAACAGCCTTAACATCATGTCTTGTAGTCTTTTCAATTTCCTTAATACGCTTATAAGCATCAAAGTTGAATGAAGATGCAATATTCATTACACCAGAAAGATCTTTCTTTCTTGCTTCATTTAATACTGGCGTATCAATATGATCAATTAAATATTTTAACCACTGAATTTCTACAAAGACTCTATATTTTACAAGGGCATACTCAGAGAAATATTCTCCAAGCATATCCTTGATTACACCATATCTTCCATCTAAAGGTGATAAAGTTGTACATTCAAACTGTAATTTATCCATTCACATTCTCCTCATTTATTTAAAGTAAGCAACACCGGATTCAAATAATTTCTGATCCATGTCACCATAAATATTGATGTTTCTGTTGTCTCCCTGACGTTCACTATGTCCCATCTTACCGATGACTCTACCATCTTCAGAAAGAATACCTTCAATACCATACATAGAACCATTTGGATTGAATGGAGATTTCATAGTGACTTCATCATTTTCATCAACATACTGACTAAATACCTGACCATTGGCGATTAAACGATCTAAGACTTCCTTGTTTGCGACAAAGCGTCCTTCACCATGTGAAACAGGAATAATATGTGTATCTCCAACATTGACATTAGCTAACCATGGAGACTTAACAGATGAAATACGTGTTTTAACCATCTGTGATACATGACGTCCAATTGTATTGAATGTTAATGTTGCATCATCTTTAGTCATATCTCTAATGACACCATCTGGCAATAATCCCACTTTGACAAGTGCCTGGAATCCATTACAGATACCAATGATCAATCCTTCTCTATCAAGAAGCTTTTCAATTGCTTCTTTGATCTTAGGATTGCGTAATACTGTCGCAATAAATTTACCTGATCCTTCTGGTTCATCAGAAGCAGAGAATCCACCTGGAATCATCATAATCTGAGCACCATCAATAGCTTTAGCAAGCGCATTGATAGAGTTCTTGATATCATCATCACTTGTATTTTTAATCAATACAATTTCAGGAGTCCCTCCGGCTTTCTTGAATGCTCTAGCAGAATCATATTCACAGTTTGTACCTGGGAAAGCAGGAATAACAACTTTAACTTCATCGTAAGTCTTAGAAGCATGTGCTTTTCCTCTTTCGAATGTATCATTCACTTTAATCTCATCAGTTGGTGCTTTTGCGACTGTAGGATAAACATCTTCAAGTACGGCTGTATGTTCAGCATAGATATCATCAAGCATGACTTCTTCATCCTTGTAGATGACTTTATCGCTAGCAATAGTCTCACCAACAACTCTTGAATATTCAAGTGTTACTTCACCTTCAACTTCAAGAATCATATGACCGTAGTTCTTTTCAATTAAGTCTTCTAAAGTTAATTCTTCATTGATCTTAAGACCAATCTTATTACCAAATGCACTCTTATAGATAGCTTCAAGTAGACCACCATCTTTAATAGTATAAGCACTCTTGACGATACCTTTTCTCATTAATTCAAGAACAGCATCGTACTGTTTCTTAAGTGCATCAAAATCAAAGATACCAAATTCATCTTTTGGAATCATCACTTCAACAATAGTGTGTCCTGCTTCTTTCCATTCTGGAGAGATGATATGTTTTACATCTTCACCAGTAACCGCAAATGACACGAATGTTGGTGGTACATCAATATTTTCAAATGTACCTGACATAGAATCCTTACCACCGATTGAAGGTAATAATAATTCCTTCTGTGCTCTATAGGCACCAAGTAATGCAGCAAATGGCTGACCCCAACGAGTTGGATTATCCATTAGACGCTGGAAGAATTCCTGGAATGAGAAACGGATCTTATGATAATCACCGCCCATTGCGACAATCTTCGCAACAGATTCTACCACTGCACTGATGGCACCATGGTATGGAGACCATTCTGTGATTTTTGGATTATAGCCATATGACATTAATGAACATGTTGTTGTTTCTTTACCTAATACTGGAATTAAAGCAGCCATAGCTTCAGTTTCAGTACGGAATGTCTTTCCTCCATATGGAGAAAGAACAGTACCATTTCCGATAGAAGAGTCAAAACGTTCAACCAAGCCCTTCTGACTTGCGACAGAAAGACGAGTCATAACTTCTTTACTAGTTGCTTTAAAAGTATCCTGAGCTTTTACTTTTAATGGGTTCTTAGAGAAATCTGGTAATGGTACATTGACATCCTGATAACGTTTTGCACCATTCTTATTTAAGAATTCTCTTGAAAGATCAACAATGACTTTACCCTGATAACGCATTGTTAATCTACCTTTATCTGTTACATCAGCAACATATGTTGCTTCAAGGTTTTCATCAGCACAGCATGCTAACATAAAGTCTAAATCTTCTTTATTGATGACAATAGCCATACGTTCCTGAGATTCAGAAATAGCAAGCTCTGTACCATTTAATCCTTCATATTTCTTAGGTACAGCATCCAAGTTGATATCTAATCCATCAGCTAATTCACCAATTGCGACAGATACCCCACCGGCGCCAAAGTCATTACATCGAACGATCTTTTCAGAGAATTCACCATTTCTAAATAATCTCTGAATCTTACGTTCTTCAACTGGGTTACCTTTCTGTACTTCTGCACCTGCAGTTTCAGTTGTTTTTAATTCATGTTTCTTACTTGAACCAGTGGCACCACCGATACCATCACGACCAGTTCTTCCACCGATAAGCAATACAATCTGACCATTTTCTGGTTCTAATCTCTTAACCTGTTTCTTAGGCGCTGCAGCGACAACGGCACCAAGTTCCATTCTCTTAGCAACATAACCCTGATCATAGATTTCATGCACATAACCAGTTGTTAAACCAATCTGGTTACCATAGCTTGAGAATCCCTGAGCTGCTTCACGACAGATTTTTCTTTGTGGAAGCTTACCTTTCATTGTATCCTTCAATGACTGACGAGGATCACCAGCACCAGTAATACGCATTGACTGGTAAACATAAGCACGACCAGAAAGTGGGTCACGGATACATCCACCTAAACAAGTAGCAGCTCCACCAAATGGTTCAATTTCAGTAGGATGGTTATGAGTTTCATTCTTGAACATCAATAACCAATCTTCATCACCCTGATCAGTATGAACTTTTAATTCAACTGAGCAGGCATTGATTTCTTCTGAGACTTCCATATCGTCAAGATATCCACGTTTACGAAGTTCTTTCATACCGATTGTACCAAGATCCATTAATGTTAATGGTCTTGTAGTATTTACACCATAAACAAGATGACGACTTGCTTTATAGTTATCAATATCTTTTTCAAGAATTGTCTTGAATGCGCCATCTTCAATATGAATATCAGTTAATACTGTACCAAATGTAGTATGACGACAATGATCTGACCAGTATGTATCAAGAACCTTTAATTCAGTTTCAGTTGGATCACGCTGTTCTTCTACAAAGTAATCCTGTGTAACCTTAAGGTCATCATAGTTCATGGCCATGCCATTATCTTCAATATATTGAGAAAGTTCTTCTTTATTGAAAGATCTAAAGCCTTCAATAACAGGAACATCCTTGATTTCAATAGCTTTATCTTCCAAAGTTTCTGGCTTTTCTAATGAAGCGAGACGTGAATCTACTGGGTTAATTAAGAAATTTTCAATAGCAGGTACGTCTTCTTTTGTAATACCTTCAATAATATAAAGGCGAGCACATTTAACTTTTACGCCTTTTTCTTCAGTTAATAGCTGAAAACATTGAGCAGCAAAGTCAGCTCTAACATCATACTGTCCAGGAAGATATTCGATTGCGATAACTTCACTTTCCTGATGAGGATAATCTTCAAGATAAACATTATCCACCATTGGTTCAGAAAGAATTGTGTTAATACCCTTCTGAAGTACTTCTTCTGAAAGTCCCTGTAGATCATAACGATTAATAATTGTAACTTTCTCTACTTGTTTCATATCAAGCTGATGACGAAGCTGGTGTCTTACACTCTTGGCTTCAACAGCATTCTCTTCTCTTTTTGCGACATAAACGCGACAAACTTGACTCATGGAATCCTCCTAATGTAAACCTATATCTTTTCTGCAATACATACCATCAAAATGAATCTTTTCAATAGCCTGATAAACTTTTTCTCTTGTTTCATCTAAATGTTTTCCAACTGCACAAACATTAAGTACACGACCACCGTTTGTGACAAGCACACCATCTTTCATGGCAGTACCAGCATGGAATACAATTATATCATCTGGAAGCTGATCCAATCCAGTAATTGGAAGTGATTTTTCATAACTTCCTGGATATCCTCCACTAGAAAGAACAACACATGTAACCTGTTCATCTTTCCATTTAACTTCCACTTCATCAAGCTTAGATAATGCTACAGCATTCATGATCTCATAAAGATCACTATCTAATCTCAATAAGATAGACTGAGTTTCTGGATCACCAAATCTTACATTGAATTCTAGAACTTTAGCTTCATTGTTTTCTATCATCAATCCGATGAAGATTACACCTCTAAAGTCAAGACCATCTTCCTGTAGACCTTTAACAAAAGGTTCAAGAACAGTTTCTCTTAACTTTTCATCCATGCCACTTGGCATAAATGGGTTTGGTGAAACAGTTCCCATTCCTCCGGTATTTGGTCCCTTATTATTATCATAGATCTGTTTGTGATCTTTTGCGGAAACCATTGGAACAATTGTTTTACCATCAGTAAAACAAAGCAATGAACATTCAAATCCAGTCAAGAATTCTTCAATGACAACCTTACGGCCTGCCCCAGCAAGAATATCTCCACTTAACATGCTCTTAAGAGTCTCTTTAGCCATCTCTTCTTCTTCACAGATCACAACACCTTTACCAGCAGCTAAGCCATCAGCCTTGATGACTACAGGATAACTAAAATCATTTAATGCCTTATAAGCAGCATCTAATTCAGTTACTTCTACATACTTAGCTGTAGGAATATGATGCTTTTCCATAAATTTCTTAGAGAATGCTTTTGATCCTTCAAGATTAGCAGCAGCTTTTCTTGGGCCAAATACCTTATGTCCATGATCTTCTAATAAATCAGCTAATCCTAAGCATAATGGTACTTCAGGACCAATTACTGTTAATTCGATATTGTAGTCTTCTACGACCTTAAGAATCCCCTCAAGATCCTCTACGCTTCCAGGAATACATGTCCCAATTTCTGCAATCCCAGGATTTCCTGGTAATGCAAAAAGCTTATCGACATGTTCACTTTTTGCAAGTGCATAAGCGATGGCGTGTTCACGCCCACCGCTTCCAATTACCAATACGTTCATGTGTGCCTCCTATTTTTTAAGCTGTTCTTCAAAATAATGAGAGATCATTGTATCGTAGGCAGCTGTTTTTGAATATGCCTTATAAGCAAGATTCATACGGAATTTTAAGTCAGCTGTATTATTATGGATAGCATCCAATACATCTGAATAATCAGCTGGATCACTGACAATGAATACATCCTTGAAGTTCTTAGCAGCACTTCTGATCATTGAAGGACCACCGATATCAATATTTTCAACCATTTCTGGTAAATCTGCACCTTTTTCTAATGCTTTATCGAAAGCATATAAGTTACAGCAAACCAAATCGATTGGTGTAATATTCATTTCTTTGATTGTTTCTACATGTTTAGGATCATCTCTTCTATAAAGAAGTCCACCATGTACTTTTGGATGAAGAGTCTTTACTCTACCATCTAAGATTTCAGGAAAACCTGTTACATCTTCTATTGAGATAGCCTTTACGCCACCTTCAACTAACGCTTTGAATGTTCCTCCTGTAGAAACAATTTCAAAACCTTCTTTTTCAAGACCTTTTGCGAATTCTACAATTCCCGTTTTATCAGTTACTGACATTAATGCTCTTTTCATTATTTGATCTCCACTCTTTCATTTATGACCTGTAATTGACCATTGCAGAATAATCTTACTGCTTCTGGCAATAATATATGTTCTTCCCTTAATACTCGTTCCTGGATTTCTTCAGGAGATTTTACATCGCTGATATCTACAGCTTTCTGTAGGATGATTGGTCCACCATCAACTTCATTGCTGACGAAATGAACCGTACATCCAGAATATCTGACACCACGCTTATAGACAGCTTCATGGACATGCATTCCATAATAGCCTGGTCCACAGAAGGCAGGAATCAAGGAAGGATGAATATTGATGATCTTATTTTCATACTTAGCAATTGTTTTCTCCCCTACAATTGCAAGATATCCAGCAAGGACAATAAGATCAATCTTCTCTTCCTCAAAACGAGCGAGAATTTCATCTTCATCTCTGATCACTTCTGCCTTAATATTATGTTTTCTTGCTCTCTCTAGACCATAAGCCTTTTTTCTATTGGAAATAACAAGCTTAATCTCCCCATTGATTGAGCCTGCTTCACATGCATCGATGACTGACTGCAGATCCGTACCTCCTCCTGAAATACAAACTGCAATATTTAGCATAGTGTAACTCCCTTTTCACCGTTTGATAATGAACCTACAATATAGCATTCTTCTCCTGCTTCTTTGATAGCCTTCATAGCTGTATCTACATCACTAGGATCTAATGCAATAACCATTCCTAACCCCATGTTGAATGTGTTATACATCATCTTTTCTTCTACATGACCATTTTTAGCAATCAAATCAAAGATTGGCAAAACAGGATAACTATCTTTCTTGATAGTAGCATGAATACCTTCTGGCAACATTCTTGGTACGTTTTCATAGAATCCTCCACCAGTGATATGTGAGCATCCTTTTACTTTTACGCCAGCATTTTTTACATTCTTAAGTGCCTTAACATAGATTCTAGTTGGTTCAATTAACGCTTCCCCAAGTGTTTTACCCAACTCATCATAATATGTGTTTAATGATTCTTCAGTCATGTCAAAGACTTTTCTTACAAGAGAAAAACCATTTGAATGTACGCCGCTAGAAGCGATACCAACAAGGATATCTCCATCTTTCATTGTCTTTCCATCAATGATTTCTTTCTTCTCAACGACACCTACTGCAAATCCAGCTAAGTCATAATCTTCTTCAGGCATCAAACCTGGATGTTCAGCAGTTTCTCCCCCGATTAAAGCTGCTTCACTCTGTTTGCACCCTTCTGCAACACCTTTAACGATAGTTGCAATCTTTTCTGGATAGTTCTTTCCACATGCAATGTAGTCTAAGAAAAATAATGGTTCTCCCCCCGAACATGCTATATCATTTACGCACATTGCGACAGCATCAATACCGATTGTATCGTGTTTATCCATAATCATGGCCAATTTGACTTTTGTACCACAGCCATCTGTTCCTGACAGCAATACAGGTTCGTCATATTCCTTAATTTTAGAAAGGTCAAAGGCACCTGCGAAACCACCAAGTCCCCCTAAAACTTCTGGTCTCATAGTTTCTTTAACATAACCTTTCATTAATTCAACTGAACGATATCCTGCTTCGATATCCACGCCTGCTTTCTTGTAGTCCATAGAGTTCTCCTTCTATTTATTTTCCATTCTTGCTAAGACAGCCTTATATGTTTCAATTAAATCACCAATATCCTGTCTAAATACATCTTTGTCGTATTTCTTATTAGTGTTAACATCCCATAAACGGCATGAGTCTGGTGAGATTTCATCAGCCAATAGAATTTCGCCATCAGCAGTCTTACCAAATTCAATCTTGAAATCTACAAGCTTTAAATTTAAAGACAAGAAGAATTCTTTTAATAATTCATTAATCTTTAATGTAGAAGCTTTAATTTTAGCATATTCTTCTCTAGTACATAATGACATCGCTACTGCATGATCTTCATTAATTAAAGGATCACCGTATTCATCATTCTTATAGCTGATTTCGAAGATTGGTTCTTCTAATACAAGCCCTTCCTGACATCCAGTACGACGACAGAATGAACCTGTTGTAATATTTCTGACAATCACTTCCAATGGGAAGATTTCTACTTTCTTTACTAAATCATCTGTATCAGATAATTTCTTGATAAGATGAGTCTTGATTCCAGCTTCTTCAAGCATATCGAAGATAATACCTGAAATTGTATGGTTCAAGATACCCTTTCCAGCAAACTGATCATGTTTTACACCATTACCAGCAGTAGCATCATCTTTGTAATGCATGATAATTTCATTTTCATTTTCAGTTTCGTAAATTTGTTTAGCCTTTCCATCGTACAATAATTTGCCTAATTCCATTGTCCTATTCTCTCCTTAATATCTTTCTCTAATATCCTGATCTGTCTTAAGACATGCGTCTTCCTGTTCTTTTCTGAATGCTTTTAGCTTCTCGCTTAATTCTGGATATTTAATACCCATGATCTGCAATGCAAGATATGCAGCATTCTTTCCCCCATTAATTGCAACTGTCGCAACTGGTACGCCACTTGGCATCTGAACGATGCTCATTAACGCATCCAAGCCATCAAAAGCTACCGCTTTTAGTGGCACACCGATGACTGGCAATACAGTCATAGATGCGACTACGCCAGGTAATGCAGCAGCCATACCTGCTGCAGTGATAATTACATCTGTCCCGTTTTCATTACATTCGTTTACACATTCTTCTAATGCCTTATGCGCACGATGTGCGGATAAAGCTCTTACTGTAACTTCTGCACCAAAGTCTTTTAAGATGTGAATGCAAGCTTCCATCTTATCTGCATCTGAGGCAGAACCCATAATAATTGCAACTTTCATTGTATCCTCCTAGAACAATCCTACAATTGTGCCATCTTCATTTATATCCATGTGATTAGCAGCTGGATCTTTTGGCAGACCTGGCATTCTCATGATTGAACCTGAGATTGCGACGATAAATCCAGCACCTGTATTTGGAATAAGGTCATTGATTGTAACTGTGAATCCTTCAGGTCTTCCAAGTAGAGATGCATCATCTGATAATGAGTACTGTGTCTTAGCAATACAGATTGGCAAATGATCCAATCCCTGTTTAGTTAATGTTCTTAAAGCTGTCTTTGCTTTCTTAGTAAAAGCAACATCTTTAGCCCCGTAGATTTCACTTGCAATTGTCTTGATCTTTTCTTCAATAGAAAGATCTAGATCATAAATTGGATGGTAATGTGATTCTTCATTTTCAAGTACATCTAATAATGTCTCAGCTAATTCAAGACCACCTTCTCCACCTTTAGCCCATACTTCTGAGATTGCGACTTTAGCGCCATCTTTTTCACAGATTTCTTTTAATAGCTCTAATTCAGCTTGTGTATCTGTTGGGAATGCATTAATAGCTACTACTGAAGGTAATCCATACTTATTAATATTTTCAATATGTTTTCTTAAATTTTCAATACCGTTCTTTAATGCTTCAAGATTTTCTTCTGAAAGATCTTTTTTATCTACACCGCCATGCATCTTTAAGGCACGAATTGTGGCTACGATTACAACGGCATCAGGTTTAAGTCCGGCCTGACGGCATTTAATGTCAAGGAACTTTTCAGCGCCAAGATCAGCACCGAAACCAGCTTCAGTAATGGCATAATCACCAAGTTTCATAGCAAGTCTAGTTGCCATGACAGAGTTACATCCATGAGCGATATTCGCAAATGGACCACCATGTACAAATACTGGAGTATGATCAAGTGTCTGAACAAGATTTGGCTTAATGGCATCTTTTAATAATAGAGCGACAGCCCCTGTTGCATGAATATCATTCACTGTAACTGGATTACCACTTCTGCTGTAAGCAACAATCATACGTCCTGCTCTTTCTTTTAGATCTTCAAGAGAAGTCGCTAAACAAAGAATAGCCATGACTTCACTCGCTACCGAGATATCAAAACCATCTTCTCTTGGTACACCATTCATTTTGCCACCCATACCGATGACAATTTTTCTTAAGGCACGATCATTTAAATCGACGCATCTTTTCCATACAATACGTCTTACATCGATATCTAATGGATTGCCCTGCTGAATAGAGTTATCTAGCATTGCGGCAATAAGATTATTAGCAGTTGTAATAGCATGAATATCACCAGTGAAATGAAGGTTGATATCTTCCATTGGTACAACCTGTGCATATCCTCCACCAGCTGCACCACCCTTGATTCCAAAACATGGACCAAGACTTGGTTCACGCATAGCTACAACGGATTTCTTTCCCATTAAGTTAAGTGCCTGAGATAACCCAATCATTGTTGTTGTCTTCCCTTCACCAGCTGGTGTTGGGTTGATTGCTGTTACCAGAACAAGCTTTCCATTTTCATTGTTTTCTACCTTCTTGAGCGTATCAAGCGAAACCTTTGCTTTATATTTTCCATAAAGTTCTAGATCATCATCGCTTAGACCTAGTTTTGCTGCTACTTCAGCAATTGGTTCCATTTTTGTCTGCTGCGCAATTTCTACATCAGTTAACATGACTAATCCTCCCTGTCACTATTCTATCACATCCCGATGAGAGCTCCTAAAACCAAAAAAAGAGCCTACTCATCCAGGTGCTAGCCCAGACGGTCGACTCCTTAACATTATACTTCCATGTGGTTCTTTCCACTTTCCGTCAGTCGTATAACTGAGTAAATAATAGCATTAATTTCTACAGTTGACAACACACTTTTATCTATTTTTTACCATCAGTCCTGCCCTCACTTCTTCGTAATCCCTTTCAAAATCACGCTTGTAAGTTCTCGTTAAATGATAGGATGAATTATTCCCCATCAATACAACATTATTTTTAAAACTTCTGATTTGCATAAGGTTCACATAAATCCCTTTTCTCACCTGTCTAAAATGGTGATTATACAAAAATTTCTTATCTTTTCTAAACGCATGAAGCCCCAAAGAATAGGTTCCATAATAAGTATACAAAGTCACCTTGCGATTTCTCATCTCTACCACATAAATTTCCTGTGTACTAAAGATTAAAGGATTCCCATCAACATTAATATCCACTACCGTGCGATTAAAGGGACGACAATAGTAAAAGCGCAGTCTTATGGCCTCTAGACTTTCTTCACTGTAATCATGGATAACATCATCTGCTCTTAATTTGATAGCTTCCAGATAATGATCATTATTTTGTGTAAAATATATAGCATAAATATTTGAATAATATTTTACTCGACTTAATAAATCAAGTTCATCTTCTACTAGAACAATACTGCTTTCATTGCGTCTGCAGAAATTTAATAGTCTTTCTTTGCTTGAACAAAGGATAAAATTGACATTCTGATAAATTCTCATCAGCTTATCATGCAGTAAATTATCTTTTATATAACAAAACACCTTTTCACTCATTCCAACCACCTAATATCATTTTAATATCTTTTTGAATTAAATGAAATACTAGGCAAAACATTTCTGTACACCAAATAGTAGCAAAAAAAAGCTGTAATGAAATATCATTTCATTACAGCCTCTATTCAATAATTATTTTGCTAAAGCTTCTTTAGCAGTATTAACTAATGTAGTGAATGTTTCAGGATCACAGATTGCGATTTCTGATAACATTTTTCTGTTGATTTCGATGTTAGCTAATTTTAAACCGTGCATTAACTGAGAGTAAGAGATTTCGTTCATTCTAGCTGCAGCGTTGATACGTGCAATCCATAATTTTCTCATTTCTCTCTTAAGAGTTCTTCTATCTCTGTATGCATACTTCATTGAATGCATAACCTGCTCATGAGCAGTCTTATATAATTTATGTTTAGCTCCAAAGTAACCTTTAGCTAATTTAATGGTTTTCTTTCTTCTACGTCTAGTTGTATAGTTTCCTTTAACTCTTGCCATTCCTGTTTCCTCCTACTTCTTAGATTCTAGATTTGATTCTCTTGTAATCTGATGGATGTACTGTACCAGATTTTGCTAAGTGTTTTTTCTGTTTATGAGTCTTGTTAGCAGCTAAGTGTGAAACGTAAGCATGGCTTCTCTTTAATTTTCCGCTTCCAGTCTTCTTTAAACGTTTTTTAAGACCGCTATGAGTTTTCATTTTTGGCATAATTATATCCTCCTACTATTTGCTTTTCTTAGGTGCGAGCACCGCAGTCAATGTTCGCCCCTCCATTTTTGCTGGCTTTTCAATTGTACAGAACTCTTCACATTCTGCCACAAAATCATCAAGTATTTTCTGTCCGATGTCGATGTGTGCCATCTGTCTACCTCTAAATCTGACCGCAATCTTGACTTTATCACCTGCTTCAAGCCATTTCAAAGTACGTTTTAATTTAACGTTCTTATCATGAACATCGATCGTAGGTGATAACTGTGTTTCTTTTACAGATACCTGTTTAGAGTTCTTTCTCATTTCTCTAGCTTTCTTCTGCTGTTCGAAACGATATTTTCCATAATCCATGATTCTGCATACTGGTGGTTTTGCTTTAGGTGCAACGCATACTAAATCAAGTTCTGCATCGTATGCTTTCTGCTGAGCATCTCTTGAGCTCATTGTTCCAAGCTGTTCCCCTGTGCTGTCAATCACAAGCACTTCCTTAAATCGGATTCTTTCATTAACCAAATCTTCATTTTTCTTTGGTTTTGTTCTGTCATACCTTCTGATAAAAGCCACCTCCATTTATTGCTTTTTTTCAAATAAAAAGTGAGCGCATGCGCACCCACTTGTCCTTAAAGAATAATCTTTGTGACATTTGCCCACCGACTGAGTCAATCGGGCGAGAAGCAGGTACTTCTTCTTTCCACTTTTTATTTACTTGTACATAATAATCAATTCTTTTAAGACTGTCAACTATTTTTTTAATTTTCCTGTCACTTTATAAAAAGTCTCTGGCATCTCTGTCTTAAATGTCATTGTCTTATGCGTAAACGGATGTTCAAATGCAAAGATATTCGCATGAAGCGCAAGTCTTCTAATCGGATTCGTCTGTGCGCCATATTTTCGATCTCCAGCAATTGGATGTCCTAATGAGGACATATGAACACGAATCTGATTCTTTCTTCCTGTTTCAATAAAGACATCAAGCAAAGTATAGCCTTTGACATTCTTTAAGACATGATAATTTGTGATAGCCTTCTTCCCTTTCTTATTAGAAACATAGACTTTTTGCATCTTGTTTTCAGAAAGATAATTCTCAATACGACCATCTTTCTTGATAGTCCCTTCTACAATCGCCTGATAACTTCTTTCTAATACATAATCATTCCAGTTATGAGTAAGCTCTTCATAGAGCTTCTTGTTTTTCACAAACATCATAACACCTGATGTATCCTGATCTAAACGATGAACAAGATACGCTTTTTCTTTCTTTTTCTTCAAGTAGCCATTAACAATCATAAAAGCAGTCTCACTTTTATTATGCATGGTCTGTTCAGAAACCAAGCCACTTGGCTTATTGATCACAATAATCTCTTTATCTTCATAAAGAATAGGGAAAGGAAGATCCTGTCTTGATTTTTTTCCTAGTTCTACTTCATCACCAGCATGTAGAAGAAAAGCATGATAGCTTTCGCTCTTCCCATTGACAAGTACCTGATTAAACTTTAATGCTTTCTTTAAATCATTTCTTTTCTTTGATGTTGCTTCTAAAAGAAAATTTAACAATTCTGTTTCCTGTGTAACTTTATATTTCATAATGCTTAAGATACTCTCTTACTTCCTGTTCTAGATTGCTTGCACCTTTCTTTAATAATTCATGAAGCGGTGCTTCTTCGTGATTGATACATCTTATATCATAAAAGCCAGCTTCTAGTAAAGCCTCTTTATCTTCTACTTTACCAGCAAACCCTACGACTTTCTTATTATACTTTTTAGCTAGCTCCAATACACCCTGAGGGGTCTTTCCCATCAGTGTCTGATGATCCATGCTGCCTTCTCCGGTGAATACAAGATCAGCTTCCTTGATTGCTTCTTCTAGATGAGATAATCTTGCCACCTCATCAAATCCACCTACCAGTTCTCCATTTAAATAGGCCACAATCGCAAATCCTAATCCGCCAGCGGCACCTGCACCAGGATAATTGCGTTCATCCTTATGGAGAACTTCAGCACTTTTATTGGCATAATGTGTCATCGCTTTTTCTTGAAGCTCTAGATCCTTTACACCCTTTTGTGCACCAAAGACCATTGTTGCACCTTGTTTTCCAAGTAAGGGATTATTAACATCACAGATGCCCTTGAAGGACATGTATTTAAATTGTGGTACACGGATATCTTCAATCGACGACAATGTTTCTCCAGTAGGAATAAATTGTCCGTCTTTATTATAGAACTCCACACCCAATGAAGAAAGAAAACCTGCTCCTCCATCATTGGTAGAAGATCCACCCAAGGTAATAATAAACTCTCTTGCTCCATGATCATATGCATAGCGCACCATATCACCTATCCCTCTGGTCGTTGTCTTGCTGCCATTTCTCTTATCCTCAGCAACAAGATCAAGTCCACAGGCCTGGGCACATTCAATAATCGCAATCTTATCTGCAATAAGAAGCGATGCTTTTGTTTTATTAAAAGGGCCATGAACCTCTAGGTTATGAATATCCCCTTTCAAGAATGACTTGATAGCCTCAAGTGTTCCTTCTCCGCCATCAGCCATCGGCTTAATAATCACTTCATGATCAGTCGCTCTTTGAACGGCCACCCCTGCTTCATAGGCACTCATGCTTTCTTTAAACGAATCAAATGCTGCCACAATTTTCATTATCCTTGCCTCCTTTAAAAGAGTATATCATAAAAACACAGGCATAGCCTGTGTTTAGTTCTGTGAGAATTCAGAAAGCTCAAGACCTGGATTACGATCTGTAGCCCAATTAATTCCCCAAGTATTAGAGAATAACAATAATGTCTTTCCTTTTAAATCCTGTACATATTTTGTATCAGATGAAAGGTTCAATGTCTTCACATCAATATCTGTATTATCAATCCATCTGATAAACTGATATGGCAATGGTGTATTGACGATTTCTACATTATATTCATTCTTAAGTCTGTAGGCTAATACTTCAAACTGAAGAACACCAACAACACCGACGATAATTTCTTCCATACCGCCACCAAGTTCAGTAAAGATCTGAATAGCTCCTTCCTGAGCAATCTGAGTGATACCTTTTACGAACTGTTTACGTTTCATCGTATCAGTGTTTCTGATACGGGCGAAGTGTTCTGGTGCGAATGTTGGAATACCTTCAAACTGGAATTTCTTTTTACCAGTTAGAATTGTATCACCAATAGAGAAGATTCCTGGATCAAAGACCCCGATGATATCTCCAGAGTAAGCTTCCTGGATTTCTTCACGTTCATCAGCCATCAAGCTCTTAGACTGATTAAGCTTAATCTTCTTTTTACCTTGCATATGATAAACTTCCATACCTTTTGTAAAAGTACCTGAAGTGATTCTCATGAAGGCCATTCTATCTCTATGACGAGAATTCATGTTTGCCTGAATCTTAAACACAAAGGCACTGAATTCTTCTGACATTGGATCAATTTCTCCAATATCACTCTTACGAGGTGCAGGTGCTTCAGAAAAATTCAAGAAATGTTCAAGGAATGGTTCTACCCCAAAGTTAGTTAAAGCGGAACCAAAGCATACTGGTGATAATTGTCCATGATGAACTTTATCTAAATCAAAGTCAGCACCAGCACCATCTAGAAGTTCTACGTCATCCTGAAGAATCTGGAAGTAATCTTCACCGATTGCTTCTTTTAATTCAGGATCATCAACAGAAGTAACAACTTCCTTTACTTCTTTTCTTCCTCCGGCAATGGATTCAAAACGAATGACTTCTCTTTTTTCACGTTCATAGACACCCTTGAATTCTTTACCACAGCCAATTGGCCAGTTGATAGGATATGTTTCTACACCTAATTCCTGTTCAATTTCTTCTAATAATTCATATGGATCCTTGGCTTCCCTATCCATCTTGTTAATAAATGTAAAGATTGGAATATGTCGCATTGCACAAACCTTAAATAATTTTCTTGTCTGGTCTTCGACACCCTTTGATCCATCAATGACCATGACTGCACTATCAGCAGCCATAAGTGTACGATAAGTATCTTCCGAGAAATCCTGATGTCCCGGTGTATCCAAAATGTTGATGCAGTAGCCATCGTAATTGAACTGTAAAACTGAACTTGTAACAGAGATACCACGCTGTTTTTCAATTTCCATCCAGTCAGATACTGCATGTCTCATATTTTGTTTTCCCTTTACCATTCCGGCTTCCTGAATGGCTCCTCCATATAAAAGGAACTTTTCAGTAAGTGTGGTTTTACCGGCATCCGGATGGGAAATTATTGCGAATGTTCTTCTTTTGCTTACTTTATCTGTAAATGCTGACATATTCATCCTCCCTTAACTCATGCTTAAACATGATATTTCAAGACTAGTTATTTGTCAAAGGAAAATCACAAAAAACTATCAAAGAATCATAAAAAAGAAAAGATGCAGCACTTGCTGCATCTAGAACGCGAAGCATCCATTAATAAAGATTGGCTTTTCTTCTCCATCTTCAGTAATAGCTGTGATAGAAAGATCTTTTGTACCGATCATGAAATCAACATGTGTTAATGAGTTGTTGACACCTTTTTCTTTTAATTGATCAAAGTTCATATCATAGCCACCTTCAATACATTCAGGAAAACCTTTACCAAGTGCTAAATGGCAAGCAGCATTTTCATCAAATAATGTATTATAGAATAAAATGCCAGTTTCTCTAATTGGTGAATCATATGGCACAAGGGCAACTTCACCTAAGTAATGAGCGCCTTCGTCACTTTCAATGATTGAAGCTAATGTATCTCTTCCTGATTTTGCATCATACTCTACTGCACGTCCATCTTTAAAGCGAATATAGAAATCTTCTACTAATGAGCCATTGTAGTTAAGTGGCATTGAAGCGTAGACAATGCCTTCAGTCTTAAGATAATCTGGAGAACTAAAGATTTCTTCTGTTGGCATATTTGGGAAAGAATAGACACCATCAGTGGTATAGCTTCCTCCTCCAGCAAACAGGTAACCTTTATTCATTGAAACATAAAGATCTGTCCCTAAGTCATTAGTATAATGTAAAGTCTTGATTTTCATTTCATTTAAGATCTTTACACGTTCTTCAAATGACTGACGGTGTTTATCCCATGTTGCAATTGGATCTTCTGTATCAACATAAGTGACATGATAAATCGCATTCCATAATGCTTCCATCGCTTCTTCATCACTCATATCAGGGAATACCTTATTGGCCCATTTTAATGATGGTGCTCCAACAATGCACCAGCGATCAATCATACGATCTAAGTGATCATAAAATACATTGCACTCCGTATGCATGGCTACACTTCTTGCCATGACTTTCTGAGGATCAATGCCTTTTAAAAGTTCTGGATTAGCAGAAGTAATAGTCACAATGGCTGCATGCTTTAATGCGTAGTCATTGCGAAGATGTTTAATATAATCTGGTACTTCTTTAAAATAATCTACTTCATTATTTTCATATCTTAATCTTGTTAATGTTTCATCACTGTAATCAGGAATAACATCTCTTGCGCCTGCCTTGTAGGCTTCCTTGGCGATTTCTTTTACTAAAGGTGCGCACTCTACATCAGCTGAGATCACTAGATCTTGACCTTTCTGAAGATTGACACCTTGTCTAACTATTAGCTGAGCATATTTCTTTAGCATATTAACCCCTCTTTCTTATTCAATTGTACTAAAAAAAAGAGGAAATGCAACTGAGTTGCACTTCATTTTGTCACACTTTAAACAAAGAAGAGTCAATAACTTGTCAATTTGAATATATGTTTATGCTTTCTCTAAAAATAGCCAATTTCATCTCACTTATGGTCTAAAATTAACAAAAAATTTGCCTTTAAAGTTTCACTATGATAGAATAATGATAGCATTTACAGAATATACGTTTATTCAATTTCGCATATTAAATGCTTACATATGAATGAAGTATGGCTCGTTATGCAAGTTTATGAGGAGGAAGTATAGCAATGACTACAGGTAAAGTAAAGTGGTTTAAAGCTGACAAAGGTTATGGGTTTATCACAGCTGAAGGTAATGACAAAGACATCTTCGTACATTACAGCGCAATCAATATTGATGGATTCAAGACTTTAGAAGAAGGTCAGACTGTTGAATTCGACATCGTCGAAGGCGATCGTGGACCTCAGGCTTCAAACGTCACTGTTGTAGAAAACTAAAAAGGAGGCTGCCCTTCCAGGCAAGCCTTTTTTTATGCCATATAATGTTTTAATAATGAGAAAGTATTCATTACTGCATCCATGTGACTTCTTTCCATACCATGGCTGTTGGCAACACCAGGACCAATCAATCCACCTCTGATGTTCGCACCTGCTCTAAGTGCCGCACTGACATCTGAACCATAATATGGATAAATATCAATCGCAAAATTGATATTTTCTTTTTTGCATATATCCACAAAATCACTTATTAGTGCATAGTCATAAGGACCACTTGAATCCTTTGCACAGATGGATACATCATATTCACTGCAGTTTAGATCTTTACCAATACATCCCATATCAACCGCAATCAACTCTTCGATAGCTGGATTAATATAGCTTGAACCGTGTCCTACTTCTTCATAAGTAGAAATAGTGATAATCCAATTATCCTTTGGTACAATACCTTCTTCTTTAAAATCCTTTAGAAGATTATATAAGATTGCCACTGAAAGCTTATCATCCAAGAAACGAGATTTAATAAATCCATTTTCAGTAATCGTTGTCTTAGGATCAAAGCAGATATAATCCCCTGTCATAATGCCAAGAGCTTCCACTTCTTTTTTACTTGATACCTTTTCATCAAGAACTATATGCATATGTTCCTCAGTTCTTTCAAGTGAAGTTGAATCTTTATAGACATGCTTAGAACTGCTATCAGAAAGAATTGTTCCTGTGTATGTCTTATTTCCTCTTGTCTTAATAAGACAGTATTCTCCATCTAAAGTGGGTGAAAGCGGACTTCCTACTAAAGTAAAGTTCAATGTTCCATCATCTCGAATACTGCGGACCATCAATCCTAAAGTATCCACATGAGCACATAATCCTTTAGTATGTTCACTTTTCCCTTCTACATAGATTTCAAGATTTCCTTTATTTGTTAAAGATGTCTTATAGCCAAGCTCCTTTACCTTCTTCTCCATAAAAGCAATTACATCACGTGTATAGCCAGTAGGTGAAGGAATTTCTAGAATAGTCTTGGCAAACTCTAATATCATTTGACCATTCATTTCCATGCCTCCTAGTTGCCCATTATAGCACAAAGATATTATTTTTAATAAAAAGCAAATATTCTTTTTTATGAAAACGCTTTCTAGTATAATAAAGGTAACTTAAGAAATACATAAGGAGGATTGATCCCATGGACACATTAATCGAAAGCATAAGTGAAATTCAAAACAATGATTCTAAACTCGTATTGATCGTTGGAAAACCAGGTAGCGGAAAATCAAAAATCATTCACGAATACAGTAAAAACACTGGTATCCCAATCGTCGATTTTTCAAGAGTATTCGCTAATAATACTAAAGATACAATGAATACAATGGACGAGTTCTTAAAGAATTATCGTTTTGATGTCCTATTGATTGATAATAAAACAGCGCTTTATGCCAGAAGCGAAGAAGATCTCAAAGATATTCTAGATGAAATTTCAAAGAAAGTTGTCGTTGTTTCTACTTGGAATGGATTTATAGAAAATGGACAGCTTACTCATATCGTCAATAATAAAGAAATCAGCTATCCAATAGATGGATCTTTTAAATATGTCCTAGTTTCCTAAAAATACGACTGCCTAAGCAGTCGTATTTATCTTTTCTGGATTTCTATTACATAAGGAGAAAGAGGCTTATTCATCATTCTATAAGTAGAAACATTATATTGCTTATGATCTAGTGCTGAAACATACTCATCAATCCACGCGGCTTCCTTCTTCCCTTCTTCATGTCCAATATAACAAACTAGAAATAATACTTGCGTCATGGCATCTATTGCTTTTTTTAAGGCAACTTCGGTACTTGCGAGCACTGTTGTAATTTCATGAGAGAAAGATGGCAGGTATCCTAGATTAAAGACACCTATATCAAATGAAGAAAGATAATCATCAAGGTGTTCATGACTATCTTTGATCAGCTTCACATTATCATGTACAAGCTTCTTTCTAGTAGTCTCTAGGGCTTCATCCTGAATATCAAAGCTGTAGACCTGATCACACAGTTCAGATAAAAACACCGTATCATTGCCTTTTCCCATTGTGAAATCTGCACCGATTTCTCTTTTTTTATATGTGCTCATGCGTTCATGAACATATTCAACCATACTTAACATAAATATCTCCTTAAAAAAGCATCTGAGAATCTCAGATGCTTATTTGATTTCTGGCAAGTTACCAGTATAAAGTACATATTCTTCTAGACACCAATTGTTGTCGGTCATCTGTTTAGCTACCTCTTTACCAACGTAGCGAATATGCCATGGTTCATTTGTAATACCTGTCATCTTTGTCTTATCACCCTGATATCTAATGACAAAACCATATTTATAACAGTTAGCCTTTAGCCACTTATATTCTTGCGTATTGCCAAATACCAATGATTTCCCATCATCGACACTCTTAGAAGTAATATCCATACCTAAACCAGTCTGATGTTCTGAACTTCCAGGAATTGCCACATTAGTAGATGCATAAAGTGCACCATACTTCTTCTGCATATCTTCATAGATTCCCTTCTGTTCATTGTATCCACGATAACAAGAGTTAAGCAATAAAGTAAGATTTTCCTTCTTAGCATCATTATACATCTTCTTGAATGCCTCATAAGCAGCTTTTCTTAAATAAGGATTATCATTGTTTCGCTTGTTTGATGGAAGATACTTTGCATCAGGCTTAACAAGATCTTTTGGTCTATAGCTGCTTGAGAAATAGAATCCCTTTTTAACAAGCAATGTCAATGAAGATGGATTCTTAATATTATAATGCTTATCAGTCTTGTTAGAAGAATCAATAAATGGATATGAAGTATATAATACCGCATAATTATAGTTCTTTACTTTATTATAAAGTTCCACATATTTATCCATATCCTGATAAACAAATCCCTTCACTTTCATATAAGGAGACATATCCTTATAACTATAATGATGTGAAGAAAGATATTTCATGTCAGCAATACTTGCATTCTTTAAGATTTTCCATAGCTGATCATCAGTGTAACCATGCATCTTTTTAACATAGTTATCAAAGATTTCATCCACTGTCGCGATAACATCTTTTGATTTCATATTCTGATGATATGAATAATATTTTTCATATTCATCATAGTAATTAACTTTCTTTGATTTCTCAATCCAAGTTGAAATATGATCCATTTTATCCTGTTCAAGAATAGTATTGATCTTATCACTTGTTAATTCTAGAATCTCATTCTGTTCTGAGAATGAATATCCTTTTACAATTAATCTCATACGAGAAAAATTAAAAGCGACAACTAATATTAGTACAAAAAGAATAGCCCCTCCTACAGGAATAATGCGATTCCATCTTATTCCTCTTCTTCTATAACTAGAACGACCATTCGGATTTAATCGACTATATGCGTATGTATTTTTTCTACGTGCCATACTGCATCCTCCCTTATGTGAGATATTATAAAACATTATCATTCTTTTTTCCACATAAATCAATTATTGCAAATAGCGACCATTTATGGTATTTTATTTATGTTTATAAAGGAGGTTACACTATGCATTTTGTCATCAGTGTGTTTGTATCAATCGCTTTCTTATCTATCATTATTTTATTTGCGGAAATCCTACCTAAGTGGATTAAAGCATTATTTGCGATTGGTGGTTCTGCCACAACTGGAATGGCAGTATTCTATGGACTAAGAAGACTTGCAAAGGTTACTAAATGGTTTAAGACACCTGCACTTCTTCCAACATTCATTACTGCATCAGTTTGTGTACTAATCATTATTATTATTTGTACAATCTTATTAAAAAGAAGAAGAGATAAATTATCTCAAGAAACAGAAAAAGATGCCTAGGCATCTTTTTTCTTCTAAAAGAGTATCAGTGAATGATTTAGGTTATAGGTTTGTTTAAATGAAGTATGGAATTTATTGAATACGCCACCAATCTCTTCTATCTAATGATATTATATCATTAAAAATGTCATAAAATCATCAAAAACTAATGTCATTTGATTTTTTTATAATAGTAGAGATAATCATGAAGCTGATCTTCATCTAATTGAAAACCTAACCTTAAACCATCAGCCATTTCTGCAATATAATGCATGGATGGCTTTTCTTCATCATAGCGGTAGCGTCCCGTTAGCACCACTTCCGCAATACCAAAGGAATCATACCCTAGGACCTGTTCTTCATAAGAGTCGCCGTATTCTCTTTTAATAGCTTCATATTGACTTCTTGTGATCAGATACCCCATAGCATAGCTTGAATCAAACTTGTTCATATCAAGATAAGCAGCAGCGCCATCCCACTTCTCATTCTTTTTTGCAAAATAGAGCTCATAAGGAAGCTCTTTTTTCT
This sequence comes from Kandleria sp., assembly GCF_017934775.1. NCBI lineage: Bacteria > Bacillati > Bacillota > Erysipelotrichia > Erysipelotrichales > Coprobacillaceae > Kandleria > Kandleria sp. The sequence continues at coordinate 31,706 of NZ_JAGBIX010000011.1, forward strand.
TTTCTTGAACAGGAATAATCAATTGATTATCCAATTGCGTCATAAAATGTTCTAGAGACAAATTCACATCATAGCACATCAGCCAGACATAACGGTAGTTTGTAAAATAAGTCCACTTGCCATTGACCGTATAGCTTTTTGGATAATGACGATAAGCTGGTGGTTCATAAATATAAAAATAGACATAGTAAGCTTCATTATCAGTTAATACGAAATCATGAGCTATCTTATATCTTGATCCTTCCAATTGATCAATCATCTTTCTTTCCTGATCATCAACACGGTAGATTTCTCCTAATAGACATCCATCCTCTTTAACTAGTCCCGGGAACTTTCCTAATTCATACAGCTGATATCCAGAAAGAAATGCTTCTCCTATAAAAGCATCATCGTTCATGTAGACATGATGTCTTTCCCCTTTCATCAATGTCCCATAAGCAAAGAGATACTGCGTATCTCTTCTTTTTAACAGTTCTTCTATTAAAATAGAACGATCTTCTCTATAGAACGTCTGTGCAAAAACTCTCCTCATTCTTTTTATTTCTTCATTAACAATCGCCTTTAATGAGAAATCCCAGATTTTCTCAATACCTTCTTCAAAGAATAAAAGAAGATCTTTAGGTGGAACATGATCATGTATAATCTCTTTAAGTGTCAGCAATGTCTCTTTTAAATAACGATGATCCTTTTGACTGAACATCAAAAGAAGATGAGCCATCTTTCTTGTCACCATTTCTTTTTCACCATCAATGATGTAATAACCACCTTGACGATATTCATACATTCTTAATATCATCGATTCATCTATTGTATGACAAGACATTATTTCATCCACATGTACCATGTATTCACCCCCTTTTTTTATTTATTATACATAAGCATATTCGAAAGAAAAAGCATGAAATTGTGGTAAAATGTAATAAGAGGTGATGATTATGTTAAAAATCGGTACAAAAGCACCATCTTTTACACTTCCTGATCAAGATGGACAAATGCACAGTCTAGAAGATTATCTTGGCAAGAAAATTATTCTCTATTTTTATCCTAAAGACAATACAGCTGGATGCACAACTCAGGCATGTTCATTTAGAGACCTTTACCCACAATTTGTAGAAAAAGATGCTATTGTGATCGGCATTTCCAAAGATAGTGTACGTTCGCATAAAAACTTCCAGGAAAAGCATCAGCTTCCTTTTACTCTTCTTTCTGATCCAGAATGTGAAGTTATTCAAGCCTATGATGTCTGGAAAGAAAAAAAGATGTATGGACGTACTTATATGGGTATTGTAAGAAGTACCTACCTTATTGATGAGAAAGGCATGATTGCAAAGGCATTTGAGAAAGTTAAAGCAAAATCAAATGCTGAAGATATGCTTGGTGAACTTTTATGAGAATTATTATTTCACCTTCTAAAAGGATGAAGGTCAATGAAGAAGACTTCCCGATCAGTCGGCTTCCCGTATTCCTTAAAAAAAGCGAAGAGCTGCTTTCTTTCTTAAAAAAGAAGAATCTGCGACAGCTCAAGGACATATGGAAATGTAGTGACAAGATTGCTTTTATGAACCATGAAAACTTAAAGACAGTCTCATTGACTGAGCACCTTACTCCTGCCATTCTCACTTATACTGGCTTGCAGTATACCACAATGGCGCCTCATGTCTTTAGTAAGGATGCCTTGGATTATATCCAAAAACACTTGCGTATTATTTCTGGATTCTATGGAACGCTTGCTCCTTTTGATGGCATTGTTCCTTATCGCTTAGAAATGAAAGCAGCATTGGATATCAATGAAAACAATAGTCTCTATGATTTTTGGGGAAAGGTGATCTATGATGAAATCATTGAAGATGATCATCTGATTATCAATCTTGCATCAAAAGAATATGCACAGACCATTACACCTTATCTTCATGATGAAGATCAAATGATCACCTTAATCTTTGGAGAAGAGATTGATGGGAAGATTAAACAGAAAGGTACTTTCGCAAAGATGGCGCGAGGTGAAATGGTAAGATATCTTGCAGAAAATAATATTCAGAATAAAGAAGATATCAAAGCCTTCAATGAATTAGGCTATCGTTATAGTGAAGAGCATTCTAATGATCATCAATATGTATTCATAAAATAAAAAAGGATCGAAAGATCCTTTTTATTTGCCTAATGTAGCAACCATCACTGCTTTAATTGTATGCATTCTGTTTTCTGCTTCATCAAAGACAACGGACTGACTGCTTCTGAAGACTTCGTCTTCTACTTCTCTAATATCAAGTCCTTCTTCATGTTTTCTCTTAGCTAAAGCGGTATTGAAATCATGGAATGATGGAAGGCAGTGCATAAACAATGTTTCCTTCTTGCCAGTACGTGCCATAAGTTCTTTTGTAACCTTATATGGAGAAAGCATTTCTACTCTTGGCTTATAAAGTGATTCATCTTCACCCATTGATACCCAGATATCAGTGTAGATGACATCAGCATCTTTTACAGCTTCTACATCGCTAGTAATTGTAAACTTACCACCAGATTCTTTAGCAGCCTGTTCACAATATGCTTTTACTTCCTCATCTACATGAAGAGAACCAGGACCAAGCAACACGAAATCCATACCGACTTTACATGCTCCATAAGCAAGTCCATAAGCAACATTGTTTCTGATATCTCCAGTAAATACAAATTTCACTTCATTCAATGGCTTATTTAAATGTTCCTTGATTGTCAAGAAATCTGCCAATGTCTGAGTAGGATGATCAACATCAGTCAATCCATTCCATACAACCGCACCAGAATATTTAGCTAGATCTTCTACTGTCTTCTGACTAGAGCCTCTAAATTCAATACCATCATACATTCTACCAAGTACTTTAGCAGTATCTTCAATAGATTCCTTAGTTCCCATCTGTGAATTGGAAAGGTATGTTACATGTGCCCCTTCATCATTGGCAGCCACTTCAAATGAACATCTTGTTCTAGTAGATGTCTTCTCAAATAATAATACAATATTCTTTCCTTCTAATTCATGACCAATCTGGCCAGCTTTCTTCTTTTCTTTAAGTTTTGCGGCTAAATCAACCAAATAAAGAATTTCTTCTTTAGAGTAATCTTTTAGCGTTAAAAAATGTTTACCTCTTAAATTCATAGTAATATCCCCCTAATATAAACATCATTATATAAGAAATACACGCTATTTTCTATTAATTTCTCTCATAAAGTTCAAGAGATAAAAAGCAACATATCTAACTACAAAGACCACTGCAACAACTGCAACCGCATAAAACATACATAAGAATATATAGACAAGACTTGTATCAAACCCTGACAAATCGACGATAAAATTTAATATATAAAGAATAGTGAATAATAAAATCAAGATCAGTCCTGATAGATAATAACTCGCACGATTGATATTTCTTCTACGATAATAAAATAACTTATATCCAAAAAGCAATGCGAAAAATAATAATGCAATAAAAAGCAATACGTATCCCATGGGACCATCTCCTTTATTTTGAATTTCAATATATAAATATTATCATATCTTTGAGTGTTTTGAAATACAAAAGATATGATATTTTTTATATGAAAAAAGAAGATCTATGCAAGATCTTCTCTTTCTACAAAGGCATCATAGATGGCTTTGATTGCTTCATTGAAGTAGACATTTCTTACTCCAACAATGATATTTTGTTCAGATGATCCCTGATCAATCATCTTAATATTAATTTTCTTTTTAGCTAATGCATTAAATACTTTTGCGGCAGTACCACGGCTTGCCTTCATACCACGACCTACGATTGCGATTAGGGCTAAATCAGATTCAAGGTCAATGCGATCAGGATTAACAGCACGGTGGATGCCAGCAAGGATTTCCTGTTCATGAGGTACAAATTCTTTTGTATTCACAACAATTGTCATTGTATCAATGCCTGAAGGCATATGTTCAAATGAAAGACCATATTCTTCAAAGACCTGAAGTACTTTTCTGCCAAAGCCAACTTCTGAGTTCATCATATCTTTTTCAATAGTGACAGTCGCAAAACCTTTCTTACCAGCTAAACCAGTAATAATGTGAGTTGGTCTATGTACTGTACTTTCTACAATCAATGTACCTGGATCTTCAGGGGCATTGGTATTTTTGATATTAATAGGAATACCTGCTTTTCTAACAGGGAAAATAGAATTTTCATGAAGAACACTAGCACCCATATAAGAAAGTTCTCTTAATTCTCCATATGTGATTGAATCAATTGGCAATGGATCTTTAACAATACGTGGATCTGCAATCAAGAAACCTGAAACATCAGTCCAGTTCTCATATAAGTTTGCATTCGCACACTTTGCGACAATTGATCCTGTAACATCAGAACCACCTCTAGAGAAAGCCTGAATTTCTCCACTATGATCATTCTTTCTTCCATAGAATCCAGGAATAACTGCGTATTCATGTTTAGCAAGCGCATCTCTCAATAGATCATCAGTCTGCTCTGCATCGTAGTTCCCTTTACTATCAATACGAATAACGTCAGCAGCATCTACAAAATCAATATCAAGATACTTTGATAATAATAGCCCATTTAGATATTCTCCTCTGCTGACTACATAATCAAAGCTTGCTTTATTTTTAATTGCTTCTTTAATCTTGATAAATTCTTCATCTAAAGAATAATCAAGTTTTAAACCAGCAATAATTTCATCATAGCGTCCTTTAATTTCATCAAAAATCTGTTCAAAATCTTCTTCGTTTCTGTGAGAATAAGAAAGAATCAATAAATCTGTAACTTTAGTATCATCCTTATTTCTCTTCCCAGGAGCACTAGGAATAACATAGCGTCTATCTTTATCTGACTTAATAATTCTTTTTACTTTTTTAAACTGATTGGCATCGGCTAAAGATGAGCCACCAAATTTTACTACTTTTACCACGATAGTTTTCCCCCATTTTATATTCTTTAGAATACAATTTATTCTCACAATAATCAATAACAATTTTTTATAAATTATGAAATATCTAAAATAATAATTAATATTTATAAAAAAGACATCCTCATAAATATGAGGATACCCTTTTACTGCATATTTTTCTTAATAACTCTACTTAATGGCTTATAAATAAGCAATGTTAAAATTGATACGATCCCAAATTTTAAGATATTGAATGGGAAGATGGTTGTTAAAAACATAGTTGTCGCATCATTAACCCAAGGTGCAGCCTTATGTGCCATACCTACAATGGCAGCCATTGGCAATTTCATCACATTTACATAAAATGGGAAAATAAATAACACGTTGGATACAATGGATAATACACTTGTCGTTAAAGTTGAAACAGCTAGCCCAATCATTGCCCCTTTCTTTGTCTTAAAGTGACGATAGATCGCGGCAGCAACCCCCTGGTAGACAATACTTAAAATAAGATTAGATAACTCTCCTACATACATTGTACTTGTAGGTTTGATAATGAGCTTAATCGCAATCTTGATAACCGCACTCAGTGCCCCAAGCAATGGTCCGAATAGAAAACCGCTAAGCATAACTGGAAGTTCAGAGATATCAAGCTTAATAAATGGTAGGATGAAAGGTACACTTAATTCAAAAAACATCAATAGTGCAGCGATTGCCCCTAACATTGAAATCATAATCATCGCTTTCGTGTTTAATTTCTTATTTTTCATTTTTCCTTCTTTCTATGGTGAAAAAAATCTCCCAATGACTTTGGGAGATTGAAAAAGTAAATATAATACCACCATCTTTTTCCATCCGGACTATACCGTCGGTATCGGAATTACACCGATTCATGCTTGCGCTCGCGGACTATCACCGCCGATCAGGAATTTCACCTGCCCCAAAGATTTATGTGTAGCTTCGCTACACGCTCATTATACTACAGCTGTCTTTATTGTAAAGAAAAAAGTCGGAAGACCCGACTTTATAATGCAATAATCAAGATGTATCCTACAAGTGTAGAAACAATGTAAGAAATACATAAAATGGCAATATTCTTTTTTACATTCTTATGGTAAGCGAACAATGCGATTGTTCCAACACCAGCAGATGTTGTTAATCCTGTAAATAGTGCACCAAATGATAAAGCATTTGTGACATAAAGCTGCGTTAAGATTACACTTCCAGCACAGTTAGGAATAAATCCAACAAGTCCAGCTACAAGGGGCTGTAGGAAAATGTTCTGTTTAAGGACTGTAGATAAAGTTTCTTCTCCTACCCAGGCAATAAGCAATGTCATAACAATGTTAGTTAGTAAGATAAAGAAGAAAATCTTTAATGTCTGGGAAAATACATTAATCCATAAATTAACACCTGTACCACAGCTGCAGCTTTCTATTTCAATATATTCATATGAATCATCTTCTTCATGATGAATAGCATCAACAATGACACCAGTCACTGCTCCAACAACAAATTTTGCGGCAATAAGCAGTAACATCATGCCAAAAAGGTGAGGATGCACAAGAAGAATAGGAATCGCCTCATCACTTGTAGCCATGAAAATAGCTATCAATGTTCCCATTGTCACTACTCTCATGCCATAAAGCTGAGCAGCCACAACACTAAAACCACACTGTGGAATAGTACCTAGAAGCGCACCGACAGGTGGACCTAATCGCGTATGTGCCAATACTCTGTTGGCTATATTTTTATTCTTTAGAATTTCAACAACAAGAAATGCAATAAAAAGCACTGGCAATGCTTTTACTGAATCCATAATAGGGTCTAACAAAATATCCATATTTCTCCTCCAATAGTTAAGGATTATATCACAAGTTTGATATAATGCAAGCAATTAGATTGTGAAAAATACAATTAAAGAATTGTTGAATTGTTCATGTTTTTAACCCATCAAAAAAGAAAATGTACAGATCATTGATCTGTACATTTCATATTAATAATGCATAAATACCATGTCACCATATTGAGCTAAATTGTAGATCTTAACTGCAGCATCTCCTGGTAAGTTGACACATCCATGTGATCCTCTTGATAAGTAGTAAGAAGGACTCCAGCTACCCCATGACTGCCATGGTGCAGCATGGAAACCTGTACCTGTCCAAGTAATACGTACCCAATAAGTAACTGGTGTTGAATAACCATCACCTTTTAGAACTCGGTGAAGCTGTCTTTGCTTGATCCAATAAGCACCAGTAGTTGTTTTTCTCTTAGCTTCTGGTTTACCTGTAATACAGTTTGTAGAATATACGACTTTACCATTCTGGATAAAGTATGCTTTCTGTTCTTTCATATCTACTTCGAAGTAACGAGTAGAGTTCCAATCTTCTGCTTTATTTTCAAGGTTAAGCTTATAACCTTTTGAATACCAGATTGGCTTTAATGAAACTGTGATAGCTTTCTTAGTATCATCATCTGCTTTTTTAGCATAAGCATCTACATCTGACTGATCCATCTTTTTCTTTAAAGCTTTCTTGACCTGAGCTAATGTCTTATCCCATTCAAGTCTGAAACCATAATCACCTTCAGCAGTAGAAAGCATTGCACCAGTATGAGACTTGTAAGTTCTCTTTGTTCCTACTGTCTTATATTTCTGTGCAAAAGCTTCAGTCCATTCAGTGATCTTTTCATCATTCCATGAAACTTTACCATCTTTATAGGAAAGCATATCGGCAATTTCCTGAGGATTTAATTCTTCAGTGATATTGTCTCCCATATCCCACTTGACAAACTTCATAGCTAATTCTCTGTATTCAGGAAGAACTTTCTGAAGATCTTCTTTACTAACAGTTGCTTTAGCATTCTTATAGATATTTGAATACTTTGTATTATCGTCAATAGAAAGTGTCTTAACAGCTCTACCGATTGCACTGTTTACAGCTGCCTTAAATTCTTTCTTAACAATCTTATTTCCATCGATACCACTTGATACAACAAGATCATGTTTCTTTTCATCATACATGATGAAAGCAGAACGAGGATTTACGATTTCATAGTTATCACTACCATTAACGATTTCTGATTCATCGATAGCCTGTGCAACAGCACTCTTATCATAAGAAACAGAGTAATCTACCTTATACTTAGAATGTGCATAAGGGAATGCGATTTTATTATGGACATTCTTAAATAGCTCATTAATCTTATCGGATAATGTTAATTTAAACTGAATATCTTCACCTTTAAGACTGAACTTTCCGTTATTACGTCCTTTTACATTTAATGTATAATCATTTAATGCCTTAGTTAATGTTTCTTTAGACTGTTCAAGCGTCTGACCTGATACATCAACACCATTAATTACTGTGTTATCAAACCATACATTACGATTACTTGTATTGTAATAGGCAAGGAACAGACCAATGCCAGCTACAATCAAGGCCAACACGACTGCAAGACCAATTTTTTTCTTCATTTTCATACCTCCGAGGAATGTATCTTAATCTCCATTATTATAGCAAGCTTTAGAAAAAAGAAAAGCTATTTGCCTAATGTTTTTCTCTAAAAGATAAATTTATTACAATGAAAAAAGCAACTTACTAAAAAGAGGTAAAACAAGTGATCCACTTGCTTTACCCAAATCAAGATGTCATTCAATACAAAGCAAAAAAAAGACTCTTATCTATTAATAACCATCACCGAAGATTCTCACTTCATTTTTTCTTTTGAGATTATCTCTATCGAGAAACAATATTATGATAAGATTAAATGAAATTTCTATATTGCTTTAATTTTGGCTTTTCCTGTTTTCACATTTGTTATGCCTGTGATGATTATAATATTAAGAGTCTTTATCCAAAGGATTTCTCCTTCTTCTTGACTACATTATAGCATGGCATGTAAGCGCTTGCAATAGCTATTTTAAATATTTTTCTCTAATTCTTTTTTGTTCCTCTTTACTGATATGCATCTCTTGTTCAAAGTACTCTTCATAGCTTGAATATCTTTGATGAATAAGATTAAAAATATAATCACAGCCTTCAGGAAGTACACCTTCTGAAAGAGTCACAATATCGCTGACATTGTTTGAAAAATGTGTCAATAGCTTAAAGCGGCGGTGCTGCTTGTTAAGTGCCTTCTTGCGATACTTATTGGTAAGAAGATAATCTTTGCGAATAGATTCTTCACTTACTCCAAGCAACAATAATATCAATATAGATGCAATACCTGTACGATCTTTTCCTGCCGTACAGTGAAACAATATAGGTGTGTGTTCTTCTTTTAACATGTTCATTAACTTAGTGAATGTCCCATTGTTAAATATCATTAAGGCATAAAAATGTTCCAGTGTCGCTTGAGCGATGTTCTTATCTCTTTGTCTTAATGCTTTCTTTAATATTGAAGATGGGGAATAGTTGATATCTTCTCCTTTTTCATCCTTTAAGGCACTCATCTTATAATAAGAGATGCCACTCATGATAGGATCAGGATGCTTATTAATTTCTTCTTCACTTCTTAAATCCACAATGGTTTTAATACCTAATTTCTTGATAGCTCTTAGCTCATTGGTATTCAAATGATCCAATCTTGCCGAACGAAAGAAGACATTTTCTTTAACATGTCTGCCATCCTGTGTACGATAGCCACCTAGTTCTCTAAAATTCAGTTTTTTACGAAACATATAATTTAATGCGATGTTTGACATATGTGATCCTTCTTTTCTATGAGGTGAAAATAACCTACTGGAATATAGCGTGTCATATAGATGCCATTTTTTGAAAGATAGAAATGGTATCCATCTTCCATCATTCTTTTGGCATCAATCCAATAGACAATCGGCTCTCCGTGACGCGAGCCTACAATGAGTGCCTCATCGATATTAATCGATAGCTGCACATAATTGCGTGTCATTCGCTTGATGCCTTCTACTTTGATCTTCTCTTCTACATCAAGATAAGAGCCATGATAAAGCACATCTGGTGGTGTAATGGCATCTAGTGAAAGATTGACATCAATGCTGTGTCCTTGATTAGCACGTATTTTGGTATGCGTCTTATCAAAAGAAAAGCGTTGTTTATCATTCTCTTTTACAATTCTTTCAAGTTCCTCTCTTGAAAGATGATAACCCTTTTCTTTAAATCCTCTTATTACATCATCAATGAAAGCATAGCCATTATAATCAAGATGAAGATCAAGATATTCTGGCTTATGACGTAATACAAACGACAAAAGACGTGAGTATTTAGACATGCTTTAATCCATCCATGATGGTTTTTCTTACATCTTCTGGCTTGTTTTCTTTTCTTACCTGTAAAAGATGAATAAGAAAATCTTTATCAATAATAAAACTCTGATTGAATGGATTAAGTACAATACCAGCATTTTCATTATCTAATGTAAGCATATCAACATAATCATCAATACATAATGTAAGTACTGTGTGAATATTGAAATCAATATCCCATTTTTCAAGTTCACTGCGATCAGTAAAAGCAGGATAATACGCTTTTCCTTCTTCATTTCTTACAGTAGGAAAACGTAGTTTAGTATCATTTTCAAGACGTAATGAGCCATCACGCTGAATAATAGGTTTCTTAGAAAAACTTACTGGCGAAAGAAAATAGCTTTCTTCCGCAATCATACGAAATAATTCTTCAGCGAGTTCTTCATCATTCTTTTCTTTTAAATAGCCTAATATTGTTACAAGCACTCGATTATCTAAATTTGGTGTCATCATTATTTACTCCTTTATATCTCACATTTTATCATAGCTTTATTATATAAGAAAGATGCGACCCCAGATAGATGCTCTAAATTGGTTTTCAAAAATAAAATATGTAGAAGGCAATAATCACCAACCTTAAAGGATACAGATTCCAACAAGTAAAAAAATAAAGGACTGATATCAACACTGATATCAGTCCAAATTATCAAATACTATTTAACTCTAACTTTTTTCTTTTTAGAGAATGCACCTTTAATCTTTCCATTAAGTCCTCTTACCTTGAACTGGTAAGTTTTTTTAGATTTTAATTTCTTATTAGTATATGACTTACCTTTAACTACTTTATAAACCCATTTAGTCCATTTCTTAGCAGATTTCTTTCTACGATAAGCTACTTGATATTTCTTAGCATTCTTAGCTTTCTTCCATGTAACTTTTACAGTCTTACGCTTTTTAGATTTTACTTTTTTAAGAGTTACCTTAGCTGGTTTAGCTTTTGCAGCCTTTCTAGCTTCTTCAGCTAATCTAAGAGCTTCTTCAGCTTTTTCAGCAGCTACAGCTTTCTGTTCAGCTTTATCATAAACAGCCTTCAATGTAACAGCATCATCTTTAGCTTTTGTAGCAGCAGTTTTCTTATCTGCTAAAACGTCATTAGCTTTGTTTAAAGCATTTTTTGCTTTTCCAACTTCTCTATTCCATTTATTTTGACTATTAAATGATTTTCCGTATACCTTCTTTGCTTCCAAATAAGCTTCATGTGCGTCATCTTCTTCTTTGTTAGCCTTTTTTTCAGCTTTAAGTACCTCAGCATAAGTCTTAACAACTGCATTAGTGTTTACTAAATTATCGATATAACTTTCTATTTGAGCAATATCAAACTGTAAAATTTCCACATTTGTTATAGCATAATCATAATTTTCATTCTGAGTTCTATTTTCATTAAATTGAGTTTCAGCTTTCGCAAATGCTTCCTTAGCTTTCTCACTAGCTTTTTTGTATGAAACGAATGTTTCTCTATATTCTTCATCAACATCATTTTCATTTGCATCTTCATTTAGATTAAAGTCATGGCAGAATGTTCTAAATCTCTGATATTTTTTTTCATTATCATTCTTAAGCTGTAAATATCTAGCATATGTAGTTGTAAAATTTTCATTTTTTTCTATAGTTGCTATATTATCATAATTATGTTCTAAAAAATCATTTGAATATTCAAGTTGTTGCTTTGCATCTTTATAACTCATTAAACGATCATGATCTACTTGATTTGCATTGCGCTCTGCATCTTCTGTTGCTTTAGCAGCTTGATAAAGATCAACTTTCTTATTTTGCCATACTATAAATAAGTCTGCAGCATTTTTAGCAGCATTGTATGCTTTTTCGGCATTTTCTGCATCTTTTTTTGCAGTTTCTAATTCCTGATCAGCTGTCTTACTTGCTGCTGCAGCTTCTTCATATTCTTTCTTAGCAGCATTCGCATCATTACGTAAATCAGTTGCACTCTTAGTAGTATCGTTTGTAGTCTTTTCAGGATTATTTGTAGTTTCTGCCATAACTGGGACTGTTGTAGTAGCTCCTACAACCATTGATAGTGCTAACGCCGCACTTAGCTTTTTGTTCATTTTCATTACTATACTCCTTCTTATTCCCATAAATTTTGCGCGTTCTTATCAAATAAAATCAAATAAATTTTCTTCACCACACTTTTTTGGATTTTAATTATCAAAAAATAGTAAAATTTTTGTCATTTCTAGAACATCTAAGTCCATTATAGCAAGAAAAAGATGGAACGCAAGGGCTTACATTTGTTTTTTTAAATAATCAAATGGTAGCATGTGAATTATGACTTTTTCAATTTATTGGCTATATATCGCATATAATCTATGTATTATCATTGGAATATTTTTAACCACAAGATATCATCTTTCTCTTCTCTTCAATAGAATTCTGAAAATGGTTTTATTTACGTTTTTTCGAAATAAGCCTAAAGAAAAGACGCTAGTCAGTGACTAGCGTCTCATTTATTATTTTGCAACAACGATATTTACAATCTTGTTTGGAACAACGATAACTTTCTTGATTTCTTTACCTTCAGTATAAACTTTAACATTGTCCTGAGATAAAGCTGCTTCTTTGACAGTTTCCTGATCAGCATCTTTAGCGATAGTGATCTTTGCTCTGACTTTACCGTTGACCTGAACTGGCATAACGACTTCAGAGACAACCATCTTAGATTCATCATATGTTGGCCATGCTTCATATGAGATTGTATCTTCATGTCCTAATAGTGACCACATTTCTTCACAGACATGTGGAGCGATACATGAAAGCATCTTTACAATACCTTCAGCGTATGGCTTATAGATAGATTTTGCTTTATAGGCATCATTGATGAAGATCATCATCTGAGAAATAGCTGTATTGAATGCTAAGTTTTCAAAGTCTTCTGTTACTTTTTTCACTGTCGCATTGTAAACGAAGTCTAATGAGCCATCGTTTTCATCTGTAATCTTATCTGTTTCAATGAATAATCTGTAAACACGATCAAGCCATCTTCTTGAACCTTCTACCCCTGTATCTGACCAAGGTTTAGCGGCATCAAGTGGACCCATGAACATTTCATATAATCTAAGTGTATCTGCACCATAAGCGTCTACGATTTCATCTGGGTTGATAACGTTTCCTCTAGATTTAGACATCTTGACACCATTTGGACCAAGGATCATACCTTGATGGAATAATTTCTGGAATGGTTCTGGTGATGAGATAACGTTAATATCATAAAGGAACTTATGCCAGAATCTTGCATAAAGAAGGTGTAATACCGCATGTTCAGCACCACCGATATAAAGGTCAACTGGTAACCAGTGATCTAATAATGCTTTATCTCCGATTGCATCATTGTTATGTGGATCAATATAGCGGATATAATACCAGCATGAACCTGCCCACTGAGGCATTGTGTTTGTTTCACGTACCCCTTTGACACCATCGATTTCTACATTTAACCAATCTGTCGCATGTGATAATGGTGATTCCCCTTCTGAGTTAGGAAGATAATTATCAGTAGCTGGTAATTCCAATGGCAAGTCATCTAATGCAACTGTACGAGTTGTACCATCTTCCATATGTATGATAGGAATTGGTTCACCCCAATATCTCTGTCTAGAGAATAGCCAGTCTCTTAATTTATAAGTTGTTTTCTTTTCCCCACAGTTATTGTCCTTTAACCATTTTAACATTGCTTCAATGGCATCTTTTTTATTTAAACCATCAAGGAATCCAGAGTTGATATGTACACCATCTCCAGTGAAAGCTGCTTCTTCTACATTGCCACCTTCAAGTACTGGAATAATTGGTAAATTGAATTTCTTTGCAAATTCAAAGTCACGATCATCATGAGCTGGTACAGCCATGATTGCACCTGTTCCATATCCAGCTAATACGTAATCAGAAATCCAGATTGGCATTTCTTTTCCATTTACTGGGTTAATCGCATAAGCTCCAGTGAATGCACCAGTCTTATCTTTATTTAAATCTGTTCTTTCAAGATCAGATTTTCTAGCTGCTGCTTCCTGATATGCCTTGATTTCTTCTTCCTGTTCTTTAGTAGTAATTTCATTTACAAATGGATGTTCAGGTGACATTACACAATAAGTTGCCCCGAATAATGTATCACATCTTGTAGTAAAGACAGTAAATTCTTTATCTGTATCTTTAATCTTGAAAACAACATCTGCACCAGTAGATTTACCAATCCAGTTTCTCTGCATTTCTTTAGTAGACTGAGGCCAATCAACTAAATCAAGATCTTTTAATAATTTTTCAGCGTATTCAGTAATCTTTAAGACCCACTGTCTCATTGGTTTACGAATAACTGGGAATCCCCCACGTTCACTCTTACCATCAATAACTTCTTCATTGGCAAGAACTGTACCAAGTTCAGGACACCAGTTTACTGGCATTTCTGCTACATAAGCCAATCCTGCTTCATAAAGTTTAGTAAAGATCCACTGTGTCCACTTATAATATTCTGGATCACTTGTCGCAATTTCACGATCCCAATCATAAGAGAAACCTAGTGACTTGATCTGACGACGGAAGTTATCAATATTCTTATAAGTAAATTCTGCAGGATGATGTCCTGTCTTAATAGCGAACTGTTCAGCAGGTAATCCGAAAGCATCAAATCCCATTGGATGAAGCACATTGTAGCCCTGCATTCTCTTCATACGGCTGACAATATCAGTTGCAGTATAGCCTTCAGGATGTCCTACATGAAGACCCTGTCCTGATGGATATGGGAACATATCCAAAGTATAGTATTTAGGTTTAGAGAAATCAGCTGCATCAGTCTTGAATGTTTTATGTTCATCCCAGTAATTCTGCCACTTTTTCTCTACAGATTTGTGATCAAAACTCATTTTTTATCCTCCTATAATAAAAAAAGTCTTCAGTCTCAGGACGATTCATCGCGGTACCACCTGAGTTCATGAAGACATTCATGCACTTATCACCTTAACGCGGTGTAACGTTATCTGCTTTCACAGATACCTCTCCCAGGTGAGTTCAATAGCCTTGCTTGCTTATTTCCACCAGCCATAAGCTCTCTAGAAAGCAGTTTCTATCTACTAATCCTGTTCATCGATTTCAATATGAACCTAATATATCATACTTTTTCTTCCTCATCAATAACTTTTAGTTCTCTTTTAGGACATTAACAATATCTATATTCAATTGTTTTCTTAATGTATATCCCGTTATGAATATAACCACCAACAATGAAGAAATCATCATCTTTATTATTGAAAGATAAGGCCACCTTAAAAGAAAACGCGCATTAATAAAAGTAGGAATAACTTCTTTATTAATAAAGATCATCAGATAATTAATACAAAGAAAACTTAACAGTGAAGAAAAAAGAAAACAGCTTAATACAAACATATAATACAAAACAAACAACTGTCCCTTTTTCGCATACAGACAATAAAATAAGGCAATGTCCTTTCTCATCTTGTAAATGAGTTCATCAATATTAGCACACATAAAAAAGACAGTAGATACGATCGCCAGTGTTGCAAAAAGAAAAAGGACTGCTTCTATTTTATTAAAAAACTGTGAAACCTGATCTTCGCTCTTTTTACCTACTTTCTTAAAATGAAGTTCAGGATACTTTCTTATTAAATAAGATAAAGATAATCCTCTTGTATAATAAAGAATCCCATATCGATAGTTTACTTTATGATGAAAACACTGCTCAATCAAAGTAAGATTCCCTCTTCTTCTATAGTAGATTTCAATCTTCTTATTTTCAAAAGACACCCCTACCACCTTTACCTTAACACCTTTCGCCTTTCTTCCATGATGATAATAAAGATAATAACTTCTATTAAGCTGTCTTCCTAATCTATTAAAAAGAGTTCTAGAAACAATAATTTCATTATCGTTTCTTGCATATCTTCCTAAAGAAACCCTTTTTACCCCCTGTGATTCATCCATCACTTCGATACATTCTCTTTGATTGAAACGTTGGGGATTTAAAGAAATCCCTAATAATTCATAATCTTCTGGATAAAGGAAGACCTGTGAAACATACTTTTCTTTATCTAAAGACAATGGACAAGATGTACATCTAAAACTTAATGCATCATGTGGCAGGAGTTCATGAAGATAAGATTGCACTTCTTTTCTAAATGAACATGTCATATTGACACAGGCCATTAACATACACATCGTCACAAAAAATACAAAGGATAATCGCACATAAGATGAAAGATGTCCTTTAACTAGAGATAAAAACAAGACAAAAAAGCGCTTATAGTCATGATGAAAAGCAGTGCTTTTCCCCTTGTTTCTTTTTTTAATATGACCTTCAAGGTGACCATCTTCTAATGTAAGAACATCCGTACAGTACTCATGTATGAGTTCTTCATCATGCGATGCTACAAGGACCAGATGTTCTTTGGCATATTCTTTTAAAGTACACATGACTTCCTGGGCACATTGGTGATCCAAGGAGGCTGTCGGTTCATCACAAAGTATGATATCAGGCTGATAGTAAAAGCTCCTATTGAGAGCTATACGCTGTCTTTGCCCAAGCGACAAAAGCGGTATAGCACTATGCATATAGGAAGAAATATGAAATAAAGAAAGTGAAGGAAATAAGGAGGAATGAAAATCATCATAAAGTCTGATATTGTGGTGAACCGATAGCCATGATACAAGCTCATGTCTTTGTAACATAATCGCAATACGCTTTTTATCTTTAATTAGACTTAATTCTCCATCCACAAAGATCTTTCCACCATGCTTAAGATCCAATCCTGCAAGAATATACAAAAGCGTACTTTTTCCACTGCCGCTTTTTCCAAGCAATCCAATCATGCCAGTTTCAGGCAAGGTGATTGAAATATTTTCTAGAACAAGTTCATGTCCGTAGATCTTATAAATATCTCTTAATTCAATCATTAATTATCCTCCCTTAATAATGACACAATCTTTTCATTAGAAAGCGATTCTTTTCCTGTTAAAGAAATCATCATATAAATGACTGTGATGATAACATAATAGCTGATCGGCAATACATAAAGAGAAAAGTGAAAACAGCTTTCACTTATATGAAAAAGATAGTTAACACAAAACAAGTCAATATAGATCGCAAATGTCAATAATGAAGTACATAGCGTTATCAGCAGCGCTTCTTTCTTATAGATTCTTGTAACTTTATTAATAGAAACACCTACACTTAAAAGAATGGCACTTTCTCTTTTTCTTTCTTCATGGATGCTTCTTTTAATAATAAAAACATACAAACAAGAAATAATGATTGCTATTAAAAAAAATACAATAAACACAAATGATGCTAATTTCCACAATGTTTCAAAGCTCTTTTGTAAGAGAACCCATTCATTTTCTACATGGAAATACTTTTTCCTGATTACTTCATAATCCCCTTCAACGACATATTGCGAAGTAGAATAATAATGATACCTCTGATAAAAACTTTGTGATACAAAAGCACGTTTCATACCCAGTATTTCATGATAGTGTCCTACTACATGAAAACAGTGTTTTCCTTCTAATTCATAATTGATTTTCATCTTATTAACTGTATCACTAACCAGCACTTCATCTTTTTCTATAGGAAGACGTCCATCTACAAGATGAATATGATCTGTCCTTTCTGGTATGACATGCCAATCTATTTCACCAGGAAAATCTCCACATTCAAATAGAAATAATCCTTTCGGACATGGTTCTTCTACAATATTCATATATTTTAAAGGATGACCATCAAGAATCAGCTTCCATGTTTTATTGAGACTATATAGTCCTGTACTCATTATTAAGAATAAAAGCATCATAAAACATTGAAAAATAATAAGTCTTGTATATCTTCTTTTATGATATTTAAGTGAAGAATAAACAAAATGAACATGTGCTTTCCTCGTTGCTTTTCCCCATTTTTTCTGATCTAAAACATCCTTATGACTTATGCATCTTAATTTCTTATTAAGCTGATACAATTCATCTACATATTGCCTTAATAGCGAGACATCATGTGAGACCACAATGACAAGTGCATACCTAGAAGCTTCTTTTAATAATGTCATAACTTCATGAGACTGTGCTTGATGCAAGGCTCCCGTAGGTTCATCACAAAAAAGAATAGGAACCTGTCTTAACAATGAACGAGCAATCGCTACTCTTTTTACTTGTCCTACTGATAGTTCATGAGGATATTTTTTTAATAGATGGGACAGTTCAAGTTTTTCTACCAGTCTATTAAAATAATGTGGATCATAGTGTTTATTCATTAAGCAGCATTCTGATAATAGATTATCTTTTACATTAAGATAACTTAATAGATCGTTATTTTGTCTAATGAAGCTGTAGTCGCCTTCCCTTATTACTTCTCCCTCACATGGAAGCATTCCTGAAAGAACATAAAGCAATGTGGTTTTCCCACATCCGCTTTTTCCATATATGCCAATCAAGCCATGATCTGGAAATGTCATGGTGATTGAATCGATAACTAAATGATCAAAAGAAAGTTTTACGTTATCCATCTTTAACACATTATCACATCCATGTTATAATCTTTTCATCTTACGAAGGAGTCGCATTATGAAGAATAATTTTCCTTATACATTAGATAATAAGAGATATCATACATACAATTACTTTCTTAAAAAGAAATATCATACTAAAGTCGCTAAAGTCGCATTGAACGCTGATTTTACCTGCCCTAATAGAGATGGCAGCAAAGGTGTCGGAGGATGCAGCTTCTGTTCAAGCATGGGAGCAGGAGAATACGCTGGCAATGTCAATGATGATCTGATGAAACAATTTAATGATCAAAAAGAAATCATGAGAAGAAAATGGCCTCATTGTCAGTTCATTCCTTATTTTCAGGCTTTTACTAATACTTATGCTCCAATAGAAACATTAAAGCAGCGTTTTGAGCCGTTTCTTCATCTTGAAGACTGTGTTGGTCTTGCCATAGCCACAAGAGCAGACTGCATCACTGAAGAGATTGCTCAATATCTTGGAACATTAAACAAGGAAACTGATATCTATATTGAACTAGGTCTTCAAAGTATTCATGATGAAACTTCTAAGATCATCAATCGCTGTGAAGATTTTGAAACCTTCAAGAAAGGTCTGTCTTTACTTAGAAAATATGGACTGGAAGTATGTGTCCATATTATTAACGGTCTTCCTTATGAAACACACGAGATGATGCTAGAGACAGCTATTGAAGTTGGTAAGCTAGATATTCAGGCTATCAAGATTCATAGTCTTTATATCATGAAGAACACTGCCCTTTATCTTCAGTATATGAATAAGCCTTTTCCACTCTTATCAAGAGATGACTATATTTCATTAGTTGTAGAACAATTGCGCCATATTCCTAGTCATGTCGTTGTGGAACGTCTTACTGGTGATGCAATGATCGGACAGCTTTTTGAACCACAGTGGTCAATTAGAAAGACAACTATCTTAAATGATATTGATAAGCTTATGGCTAAGAATGATATCTATCAGGGTGATCTTGTTTAGCTCTATATATCTATACATAAAAAATTCCGGGATTTCTCCCGGAACTTTTTTATTCTGTTTCTAGTAGACCATAGCCTCCGTCATTACGTTTATAAATGACGCTAACAGCATTTGATTCTGTATCTAGATAAACAAAGAAAGAATGTCCAATCAATTCCATCTGCATGATTGCTTCTTCCATATCCATTGGTTTAGGATTAATTGATTTTGTCTTAACAATGACATCTTCTTCATCATCACCAGCAATATCACCAAGTGTCTGAATATTGAAAGCTAACTTATTGTTTTTAGATTTTCTACTTAATCTTGTCTTATACTTTCTAATCTGACCTTCTAATTTATCGATGACTAAATCAATGGCATTGTATAAATCATCACTTACTTCTTCTGCTCTTAATAAGACGTATTCTGTCGGAATTGTTACCTCGATCTTCTGACCAAAAGTATAAGTTCTTACTAATACCTTAGCCTCGATATTATCACTCATGATAAAGTATTTATCTAATTTAGATAACTGTTTTTCAACTTTATCCTGGATTCCTTTAGTAACAGTAATATTTTTTCCTCTAATACTCACTTTCATAATGAATACCTCCTAATATTAATATTTTAACCTTTTTTAGGTTTCCATTTTCTATTTAGTTGTAAGCGTTTACCTCCTTGTCATAGTGTAAAATTTTTTGTGTAAATTCGTTTTGTCGAATTTTATCTGACGTTATTCAATAGACAAAAAAGGTATATTCCTTGTAGAATGATTTCTGCAAACAAAACAACCACAAAGGAGTATACCCATGAATCATTTTA
>NZ_JAGBIX010000012.1:0-27299 GCF_017934775.1 Kandleria sp.
TCGTATCCCTGTTACGGGAATTGGATGCATAACTCATTTCACGAGTAGGAATGCACTGAATAATTTCTCCATCTAATCCAATAATAAAATGACAAGATGCCTTGGTCTTATGGGTGGTCGCAAGAGAATTAAAATAATCTCTATTCTCCTTGGCAGTTGCACCTGGATTGGCAGTGTAATGAACAACAATGCCATTTACCTTCTTTAAGGCTCTTCCAGATCTTGTATAAGGGCTTAGTGAAATAAGATTGACTTCAATAGAAAGCTCATCAAGCGACTTTGTCGCCATCACTGTTTTCTTATACTGATAGAAAATAACACCTACCGCCAAGAATAAGACAAGTGCGATAATAGCAAACCTTCTGCTATTTTTTCGCACCTGTTTTTGATGTCTAGGATGATAACTATTTCTTGAATAATCCACCGAGAACATCTCCAATTTTGTCTGTACTTACATTAGCAAGTACTTTCTTGATTACTTCGTCAACTTGCTCATCTGGAAGATCCACACCGATCAGCTGTTCAATTGTCTTAGTTGGGTGAGCTGTCAACTGATCTAAAAGCTTAGGGTCTTTTTGAACTTTAGTGATGAGCTGCTGAACCATTTCATTCATGTTCATTGTCTTTCTCCTTCTTCGCTACAATCAAGAAGCGATATGTTGTCATTTCATAAAAACCGTTTTCTTTAATATCCTGTAGTGCCTTCAAATAGAATGCCTTATACTTTTCAGGATTAGCTGCTACATCTTGCAATACTATCGTGAAATAAGTATGCAGCTGTGAAAGATTCTTAAATCTTACATAGCCATAATCTTCATAGGCTTCTTCTACTTTAAAGTTAATAGATTTCAATGTCATCTTGCAAGATTCAAGATCCCATACACCTTTTACACGAAGGTACATATAGACATTAAGGAACTCTCTTAGATTGTGAGAGCCATACTGATTGACGATGAAATAGCCATCATCTTTAAGAACTCTCTTAACTTCATCTTTATTATAGTTGGAATACTGATTCATCACAACATCTAGTCGTTTATCCTTAAACGGCATCTGTCCATTTGGCGTAAGCGTTGTTGCACGAACTGGTGTTCCTTCAAAGTTTTTTTGTACATCTTCTACAGAAGAGAAAGAATCTACATTATAAGTAGCTTCTGGATAATCTCCAAAGTTCTTTGCGAACTCTCCTCTATCTACACCGATGAAAGAAAGATGATCTTCTTTCTTGATATATTTTTTAGCAATTTCTTTTTCGTCGTATTTAGCAGAAGAAACTACATAGTCATAATCTTCAACAAAATTCATAGCTTCACTAAATTCATCTTCTAAAGATGTAGCCATACGAATCATCTTGCGACATCTGATCTGGGCATACTTCTGGATAATGAACTGTGTCATTGCATCTGCGATGACTCCACATGCGACAAAGAGAATCAAGTAGACTATCCATTCTAAACCTGAAAGGTCTCCATGGCCTGTTAACAGATAAGTTAACACACAGATGAAGATCATTGAACCTGTTCTAGTATAATTATAGGGTTTACTTAAAGTAGAGAACCACGCATAGTTCTTAACACTAAGAGCCTTCGCTCGACTCATTTCAAAAAAGACAAGATTGAATATCAGCAACATTCCAATAAATCCTGCCAAATATATAAATAACGCGATCATTGTGTCCTCCTTATTCATTATTATAAGTATACCACGGTGAATATGAATAGAAAGTGAATTTCCATAAAAAAAGTAGCCTAAGGCTACTTTCTAGATGTACAATGGTGCATCTTCTACGTTATATTCTTTTTTGTCTTTTGTAGCAGCTACATAATAAATTGAACCATCTTCTGGTTTATAGTAGACATCTAAGTTAGCAAGTGTGTTAAGTTTTACACCCTTAGCCTTTAAATCTTCTTTAACGGCTTTTTCGATGTCATTTACATTTACATCTTTATCCTGGAACTGCACTTCAATCTTTGTTTTCATGCTTTGCATCCCCCTATTATTATTTTAAGCATGTTAAAACCACACTTAATGAAAATAATATAACACTAAATAAGAACACTTTCAATAAAAAACAATGATTTATTCATATAAAAATGATTTATAGCTTTTCAATAACATTAAAATGATAACCTTTTCTTTTTTCTATAACGATAACTATTACATATGTAACAAGAAGAAAAACAAGGATATAAATCAAATAGACAAGACCTACTGCCAAGACTGATCCATTGATTAAACCTGGCATTACACCTAAAGCTTCAGAAAAGGAAACCTTGATTTTCCAGTTAGCCTGAAAAGCATCAACAACATCGTAGACATAACGAACTGATTGACCTAAAAACATTGTCACTACAGCAGTCAGAAAACTTGCACATATACCCTTCTTGTCCATGTAATAGCCTAATTTCTTATAGCCATAATAAGCAAGTAAACCATAAAGAATACCCACTGGAGCAATCAGGTAACCGATATGTCTTGAAATAATAAATAGGAATGTAGGAATGATACATCCAATAAGAGCACCGAGAATGCCTCTTAATAGATGACTAGAATGTTCTTTGTACTCTACCTCTTGAAGACATTCTTCACATGATATTTCAATGTTGACATCATTGTAGAAGAATGCAAGATCTTTTCTTTGATGACAATGAAGACAGATATTTTCAATATGATTGTCTTTAAAGAATGCGATGATTTCATCAAGAAGAAGTTCTAATGCATTAATGTCTATTCTATTTAAGACAACACCAAATTCATTATTGATAATATATGAACGTTCTACATATTGATTATGGATCACAAGTCGATCAATAAATTCATTAAGGGGACCTTTTTCTTCAATGACACTTAATAGGCCATATTTAAATAGTCCTAATGATTCAAGTACAAATAAATAGCCATCTTTTTCTAATGTATAAAAGCCCTTTTTGGGTGTCTTCTTAAATAAAGTCTCAATTTCTTTTTTCTTCATATTGAGTGCTCCTTTGAAAAAAGGGTAATGGATCCCATTACCCTTCATTATTAACCATTTTTTGCTCTGTAAGCTCTCTTACGTTCGATTTCAGTTAAGTATTTCTTTCTTAATCTTACGTTTAATGGAGTTACTTCTACTAATTCATCTTCGTTGATGTAATCAAGACATCCTTCAAGGTTGAACTGTCTTGGACGTTTTAATACAACAGTTGAATCTTTAGTAGATGAACGTGTATTTGTCATCTGTTTACCTTTAGTAACATTGACAACTAAGTCGTTATCTTTTGCATGTTCACCAACGATCATACCTTCGTATACATCTACACCTGGGCCAACGAACATAACACCACGTGATTCAACACCACCTAATGCATAAGCAGTTGTCTGTCCAGAATCGATTGATACTAATACACCTAACTGTCTTTCTCCAACAGCTTCTCCATCTAATGGACGATATTCTTTGAATGTATGGTTGATGATACCATAACCTCTTGTCATTGTTAAGAAGTTAGTCATGAAACCAATTAATCCTCTTGATGGAACAACATATTCAATCTTAGTCATACCATTGTCAGATTCCATGTTACCCATGATACCTCTTCTTAATCCTAATGATTCAATGACACTACCGATACAGTCATCTGGTGCTTCAATATAAACATCTTCGAATGGTTCACATTTCACACCATCGATTTCTCTGATGATAGCATGTGGTCTAGCTACCTGTAATTCGAAACCTTCACGTCTT
Organism: Kandleria sp.; assembly: GCF_017934775.1. Lineage (NCBI taxonomy): Bacteria > Bacillati > Bacillota > Erysipelotrichia > Erysipelotrichales > Coprobacillaceae > Kandleria > Kandleria sp. Next base: position 3,722 of record NZ_JAGBIX010000012.1, read on the forward strand.
AATGTTTCAATCAAGATAGATAAATGTAATTCACCACGTCCTGATACGATCCATTCTTCCGCATTGTTGATTCTTTCTACTTTTAAAGAAACATCTCTATTCGTTTCTCTTAATAATCTCTGTTCAAGTTTTGAAGCAGTAACAAATTTACCTTCTTTACCAGCAAAAGGAGAAGTATTTGTACCAAAGATCATCTGAATTGTAGGTTCATCTACATGTAATAAAGGTAATGCTTCTTCAGTTGCAGGATCACATACAGTTTCACCTACTCCAATATCAGCTAAACCTGCGATAGCTCCGATATCACCAGCAGATAATTCTTCAGTTTCAATTCTATGAAGACCTAAGAATGTAAATAACTTCTGTACTCTAAATGTTGTTTTAGAACCATCGGCTCTTAAGCAGACAACATTATCATTAACGTGTACTGTTCCTCTCTGTACTCTACCGATACCAATTCTTCCAACATAATCATTGTAGTCTAATAATGCTGGCTGGAACTGTAATCCACCTTCTACATCTACAAGTGGTTCAGGGATTTCATTGATGATCATATCAAATAAACAATCCATATTTGGAACCTGTGTAGATAAGTCTGGATCTAATGATGAAGTACCATTTAATGCTGAAACAAATACAGTTGGGAATTCTAACTGATCATCATCAGCACCTAATTCCATGAATAATTCAAGGACTTCGTCCATAACTTCATCAATTCTAACAACTGGTCTATCGACCTTGTTGATAACTACGATTGGTTTTACATGCGCTTCTAACGCTTTCTTTAATACGAAACGAGTCTGTGGCATTGTTCCTTCGTATGCATCTACAACAAGAAGAACACCATCCACCATGTTCATGATACGTTCTACTTCCCCACCGAAATCGGCATGGCCTGGTGTATCCATGATGTTGATTTTATAATCTTTATAGTGAATCGCCGTAGTCTTAGAAAGAATGGTAATACCTCTTTCTCTTTCAAGATCATTGCTGTCCATTGCTCTTTCAGCAATTTCTTCATGTGCTTCTAATGTACCAGATAATTTTAATAACTGATCCACTAAAGTTGTCTTACCATGATCGACATGGGCGATAATAGCGATATTTCTAATATCCATTAATATTTGCACCTCTCTTTTAACAAGGAGATTATATCACATCATCTTTCATTTACAATAGAAAGTTTCATGTAAAAAGCACTGAAAATCATGCCCTTTTTTCAAAATAAAAAAGAAAGCAGATCGTCTGCTTTCACTTATTCATTATCACAGTTCTCCACAATCTTTAAAAGTGCCTTTACCTTATGTTCATCAACGTACTCATAAGCATTATTTCTTGTGTAGGCAAATGACATCTGAGAAGAGCTGGTTGTTGGATCTCCCTTCCATGATTTACATGTAGAATGAATAGCGGGAACACCTGTCTTCTTTAATATCTCTTCAGCATTGCGCACATTTACTCCTGCCGCTGCAGTAATCTTGATTTTATCACCATATTGTTCCTGCATCTCTTTGATGATAGAAATCCCCTCTTGTGCAGTTGGAAAACATCCACTTGTAAGAATGCCATCTACACCATGAGAAATGAGCAGTTTCGCATTATGCAATGGATTTCTTAATACATCAAAAGCACGATGGAAAATAGCTTCTTTTCCATAGCTGTGAATAAGAATTGTCATCTGTTGGATTCTCGTATTATCCAATGAGAAATCTTCGTCAAGAAAACCAAATGAAATACCATCAGCTCCTGCTTCAAGAAGACATTGAGCAGCATGCATCATCTGTTCAAATTCTAGATCATCATAAATAAACCCCGCTCCACGCGGTCTGACTATGCAGATAACTTCTAAATCTGTTTTTTTCTTAATTAGCGTCAAAGCGCCAACACTTGGAGTAATGCCACCTAAAAATAAAGAGCTACAAAGTTCTATACGTTTTGCGCCAGCTTTCCATGCTCTGATCGCATCAGCATATCCACCGCAGCAAACCTCTAATTGTCTCATATTTATCACCACTTTTTATTATAATATAGAGACAAAAAAATAGAAACAAGTTTTCACTTGCTTCTATTTTCCAATCATCTGAATCGCAATACATCCTGGTCCACCATGAGTGATGAAAACAGGAGAAAGTTCAATAATTTCAATCTCTGTTCCTGGGAATGCTTCAGAAAGCTGTTCTTTATAGCGATTAGCACGATCAAGAGCTCCCGCATGTGTAACATAAATCTTACAGTTTTCATTCACACCAAGACTCTGATATTCTTTAATAATTGCTTTTACAGCACCTTTTTCACTCTTCTTAATCGCAAACTTATCTAATGACTTACCATCTCTTGTAAGTTCAAGAACTGGCACAATCTTTAACATACCACCAAGCTTAGCAGCTAAAGGAGAAAGACGTCCTCCTCTTTTTAAGAAAGAAAAATCTACTGGAATAAGGAACGATTTACTAAATGACATACATTTATGAATCTCATTAATAATCTCCTGTGTTGATTTTCCTTCATCTCTTAACTTAACTGCCAATTCTACTAGATATCTATGAGGACCACATAATGTCATTGTATTAATAACATGAATATTGTCTCTTTCCAATGTATCCTTTGCAGAACAAGTAGTCGCATAAGTTCCAGAAAGACCATCTGCCATATTTAATACGATAATATCTTCATCATACTTTTCTAAAGTTTCTAGTGTTCTTCCTAGACTTGGCTGTGAAGATGTAGGTACACCACCCTCCTTGATCATTTCAAGAAGATCATCAGGCATAATATCTTCAAATTCTGTATATGTCTTATTATTTATTGTAATTAAAAGCGGCAATACATCAATACCAATTGCATCAGCTTCACGTTTTGAATAAAGTGCACTTGTATCAGTAATAATTTTCATCATTATTCCTCCCTGCTAATTCAAAGATACTAAATCTCATTCTCAATGTCAACATAAATAGTTTTTAATACTAGATTAATTGACTTTGAATATAAAATTATGTTATTGTTTAACTGGTGAAGATTATATGAACGATTACAAGACTATCCACATGCTTAGATGGGAAGAAATTCCAGACTTCCCTCTTTATATTGATCAAGTCATATCTTTAATTGAAAAGAGTCTGGATTTTCTTAAGATGGATGAAGAAGACAAGATCATTACAAGTACCATGATTAACAACTATGTAAAAAGTGGGATTGTGAAAAGTCCAATTAAAAAGAAATATGTACGTGAACATGTCGCTTATTTCACAGTGATCTGTCTTTTAAAGAGAGTCTATTCACTTGATGAGATTTCCAAGCTGATTCGTATTCAGTTTGACAACTCACCAGTAGAAAAAGCATACAATGCTTTTTGTGATGTATTTGAACGTCAGCTAAACGATGTTGCTAGCGGGGAAGAACTCATTCTTGATGATGATCAGATTTTAACATTGTTCTATAAGACAATTATGTCCGTTGTCTACACAGTCTATGTACAAAAGACCATCTGCCATGAAAAGACACTTTCTGAAATCAAGAAAGAACAGAAAAAAGCAAAAAAGGATAAGAAAAAAGAAGTGGAATCATAGTTCCACTTCTTTTTAGTTTGTAATAAATTTATGATGATTGATATAAGAAGGATCAGTGATGGCCTTGAATGTATAGCCATGGTCCTTATAGAATTTAATGATCTGAGGAAGTGCCTCAACTGTAGTCTTCTTTGCACCTGTATCATGCATAAGAATACACATATCATTAGAATAAGTTCCACAAGCATTTTTTACAAGCTGAGCAACTGGTACATTGTTTCCAGAAGCATCTGTACTATCTACATTCCAATCGACATACTGATATCCTTTAAGCTGAACTTCACGAGTCAATCTCTTCATGATACCTTTATTAAAATGTCTACTAATAGCATTACTGCTTCCTCCAGGGAAACGAAGAATCTTATTATTCTGCCCTGTGTACTTTTTAATAACAGCGTTGATCTTATCTAAATCTTCAAAATATGTCTTTTCATCTTTATAAATGCTGAACTGATGAGTATAAGTATGAGCACAGATCGCATTACCATTTTCATGAGCATATTTCATCATGTTGAAATATCCAGGATATTGTGCAGTAACAAAGAATGTTGCGACAACACCATTCTGTTTCAAGATATCCACAATTGGCTTTGTATTCTGTGATGGTCCATCATCAAAAGTCAAGTAAACAATCTTTTCCTTATGTGGAGGATTGACCTGCTTTTGAGGATCAAGTTCAACAGTGACCTTCGCATTCTTCTTAGCAACATTGCCAGATGCATCTTTAGCGATATAAGTAATCTCATAAGCACCTAACTTATTTTTATTGATCTTAGAAGTATCCACACTTAACTTAACTTTACCGTTAGCATTATCAGTTACCTGAACACCTTCAGTAAAATCACGTTTTTCATGAACCTGAACAACCCAGTCCTTAGTATTAGTAATCACTGGTGCGCTATGATCTACAACTTCAACTGTTGTTGTATAATCCTTGCCACCTACTGTAACGACAACCTGATGTTTACCAACAGTCTTTGCTTCTTCTTCAGTTAATCCTTTCTTAAGAACACCTTTTTTATTCTTAAGAAGCTGCTCAACCTTAAGCGTCTTACCAGCTTCAATCTTAACTCCTGATTCAAGTGGTGTATATGTTACACTCTGAAATACAAAAACACTCACTAAAACAAGAGCAATCGCAACCAATGCGATAATAAAACCTTTTACTGCCTTTAACTTTCTAATGTCCCCTTCATTTTTTTCGGGGATTGATTCTTTTACTTGTTCATAAATTTCTTCTTTCGTAAGTTTTGCCATAATTTCATCTCCCAAAAACACATTCATTATATATTATTATTGATATAAACACAAGGTAACTGCTAAATTGACTATCTTTTCATATAAAGCGTTTTCCATTATAATATAAGGATAAAATGGAGGTTTCACAATGCACATCATCAATGGTATGAACTTTTCAAAAAAAGTAAATTTGCTCGTCAATCTCATTGGCCAGCCAAAAAGAAAAACAATCATATTAACTGAACATAAAGAATATGTTGAAGATATCTTTCTCAATACCCACCCTATTCTCTTTAATATAGAAATAAAAACCCTTAAAGAATTTGAACATGAGCTCTTATTTTCACATCAATGCTACAACAGACAGATTGTATCTGAGTGTGAGCTTACTTATTTAGTAAGACACTATCTTAAGGAAGATTATCATTATCTACGTTATTCAGATAACCCTTATTCATTAATAGGAAAACTTATCACTACCCTAAAAGAAATACATGATTATGATGTCGATCTTCATACCTTCAGTAAAGATCAATTGATCATCAATAAATGTGAAGATATAGCTAAACTTAATGAGAAAATTACTGCGCATTTAGGAAAAGATTTCTTTTTTAACTTAGAAGAAGCCACAATTGATCTTATTGATGATCAATTAAAAGACACTGACTTCTATATCTTTGCGGATGAATATATTACTGCCATGCAAAGACGATTCATTCAATCACTTTCCCCTTATACAAAAGCCATCTTGCTTTCTTTTGAAGATGGTCTTCAAGAAGAAAATCTTCTTAAAGACTTTTATGAAGGAGAATATCTTACATTAAAAGATGAATCAGCACATATCAAGAATCTTTCTCTACATCTTTTTGATAATGTGAAAGTAGAAAAACAAGAAAAAGCTAATCTTATCATCGGTGGTCATCCGTTACAGGAATGTATGAAGGTAGCCTGTGATATCAAGAAGAAAATCCATGACGGTGCTCATTACAAGGACTTTCTGATTATTACTTTAAGTAAAGATTACGAAGACTACCTCTCATACATATTTGAAATGTGGAACATTCCTACCTCATTGCCTGAAGTCAATGATTTTCATTATAGCTATGACTACAAGGCTATCATGGAAGCACTAGATAAAAGTAAAGGTACAACCTTTAAGGAGCATGTTTCTTCTTTATTAAAATTACCACTTACTTCTTTAAAAGACTATATCTCTTCACTTTCATTTGATGATGAAATCTCTAATGAAGAAATGAAACTATTTATTGAAGCAACTTTACCTGTAAGCAAGGAAACAGTTCCTTCTCATGACTGTATTCACTTTTCAACATTTAAGGATAGTCATACACAATGTCCTTACATCTATGTTATGGGGATCAATGAATCACATGTTCCTGCTGAAATGAGTGATCAGGGGCTTTTATTAGATGAAGATTATCAGACTCTTCCTGTTCATCCTTTATCATTAAACAAACAGCTCTCTTATCATCATGTAGAAATCATCAAGACACTAACACAGCCTTCTCATTTTACTTTCTCATATGCCAAAATGGATATGAGCGGTAAAGAGATGATGCCTTCTACTTTAATGAAAAGACTTGATTCTCTTTATCATCTTCATTTAGTAAAACCTGATCTCAATCTTATCAAAACACATCTTTATTTAAATCATTCTTATATTCCTTCATCTCCTATTAATGAGATGATCAATGAGTATAAAGATAATCAGCCTGTCAAGATTGATAAAAAATATATCAATGCATTAGGAAAAGGCATGAGTATTTCTCGTCTTGAAACATATAATAAATGCCCTTTCCAGTACTTTATCAAGTATGGATTAAAGATCAATAAGAAATCCGATGATCAATTGTTGCCAACGGAATTAGGTTCCTTGTGTCACTATATTATGGAGAAAGCCATTGATGATCCTGATCAGCTTGTTTTCTATGCTCATGAGTACATTGATGAACATTTCAAGGAGAAATATGAAACAAGTGCGTTAAATCAATATTTTGTAGATCAGCTTATTGATAATATGCGTGTGAATGTACAGATTGTAAGAGAACAATTGGAACACAGTGAATTTAACAACACTTCTAGAGAACAAGAAGTTAAAGGCTATCTTGGAGATATCCCTGTACAGGGATTTATTGATCGTGTAGATCAATATAAGGACTACGTCCGCATCATTGACTATAAATCAGGGAAAAAGGAATTGAACTTATCTTATGCGATGCAAGGATTTAATATTCAGATGCTTGCTTATCTTAATCTATTGATTAAAGAGAAGAATCTGAAAGCTGGTGCGGTGCTTTATTTCAATATGAAGAAACGTATGTTAAAGGATAAGATTAAATTCAATAAGGATATTGATGAACATCTTCTCTATAAAGACTATCAAATGAAAGGCTATGTGATCGATGAAGGAAGCTTCGAAGTCATTCATGCCTCCGACGAAGATTCCATTCCTGCTAAGCTTAAAAAAGATGGAAAGTCTCCAACAAAATCAAGTAAACTGATCAGTCAGAAAGAATTAGATATTGTGATGGATCATATTATTGACTATATCAATACACTCTATAAACAGTTGCGTAGCGGTGATATCAGTATACGTCCCACTATTACAGATAATGGATCTGATCCATCCATCTACCCTTGTACATTCTGTGACTATAAATCAGTATGTCTTTATGATGTTTTTGTCAATAAGAACAAAGAAATATCTTCTCAATTAGAAAAAGAAGTATTGAAAGGAGAAGACAATGCCTAAGTACAACAAAGAGCAGCAAGCTGCTATCGATATACGTAATCGCTCCATTCTCGTCAGTGCGCCAGCGGGGTCCGGAAAGACCCGTATCCTCGTCGCTCGTATCGCTGATCTGATTGTGAAGGATCGCTATGATATTTCTGAATTTCTAGTGCTTACTTTTACTGATGCAGCAGGACAGGAGATGAAGCAGCGTCTTAATGATACGCTTCATGATCTTCTCGATGAAGCTGATGATCCTTCTCTCCAGCAACATATTGCTAAATCACTTTCACAATTGCCACATGCCTACATCACAACTTTTGATAGTTTCTGTAAGTCTCTTCTTGAAAAATACGGCTATCTTGTAGATGTCATGCCTGGTTTTGAAGTTAATGCCACACCAAGACTTATGCAATCAGAAGTCTTGGATGAATGCTTCAAGGAGTGGATCAAGGATCCACGCTTTAAAGATTATGCCTCACGTCATAATCTCAAGAACTCCTTTGATGATTTTAAAAACACACTTTATTCCTTCTTAGATAAGACCAACGCATTCGTTGATTTTCATGAATTCCTTTCTGCTATTCATGATCGTTTCTATGATTTTGATGATTTTAGTGATTCAGAAATCTTCACTTTGATGGTAGATCTTTATAAAGAAGCCTATAAGAAAGCACTCAGTCATTTCAATGTTCTTTCCCTTTATGCACAGTCACATAACATCGATGATTTCTTTGTCGGCAGTGAAGATAAGCCTTCTCCTTCGGAGAGTCTTCTTGATTATATTGATGATCATCTTAAAACATTAAACATGCCTATTACATCGGATATGTTCTTTAAACTACTTAAAGATAAACCTGAAAAGAGTACTACAATCAAATGGAAAGATCTTGGTATTGAAGAAGATGTAAAGAAACAGTTCAACTCATTAAAGACGAAGGTACTTGAACCTATCAGTAAGCTTGAAAAATCTCTTCATATTGACAATATGGAAGACTTCAAGTGCATTCTTCATGATTCCTATAATGATCTCTTGTTTTTGCTTGGTAAAGATGGATTGCTTGATCAATTTCAAAGTGCTTATGATAGGAAGAAGAAATCTGTTAATCAGCTAGATTTCCATGATCTTGAAGCTTACGCTACTTTATTATTGGATGATCAGTATCCTGTAGTAGAAAAGTTAAATCATACATTAAAAGAAATCATGATTGATGAATATCAGGATACCAACCAGATTCAGGAGAACCTGGTTACAAAAATTGCCAATTATGATAAAGAGATTCCTCTCTTTATGGTTGGTGATATGAAACAGGCCATCTATCGTTTTAGACAGGCTGATCCTTCTATCTTCTCTAAGAAGTTTGAATCTTTTACAAAACTTGATGATATGACTGATGAAGATAAGAACATTCGTATTGATTTAAAATACAACTACCGTTCACAAAAATGTGTCCTCGACAGCATCAATTTTATTTTTGATTCCATCATGGATAAAGATGTTGGGGGATTAGATTATATTTATGGAGAAAATGCGATTCTTCGTTATGATTTTTCTGTAAAGAAAGATCCTCCTCTTGATAAATTGAAAGAGATGCATTGTTATGACAGTGAAATGCTGCTGGCAATGACTCATGATGATCATAGCTATTCTAAATCTGAATTTGAAGCACATATGGTTGCTCAGAAGATTATCAAGATGAAAGAAGAAGGCTATGCGTTCAAGGATTTTGCGGTATTGATGAGAAATGCATCTGACTTTATGACGTATAAGAAAATCTTTGAACAATATCATATTGCTTCTAATGTCACATTATCTAAGGGATTATTAACAAGCAATGAAGCAAAAAGTCTTGTCGCTATGATGAAGGCTCTCTATGATCCTTATGATGATATTGCATTGCTTTCTGTTCTTCGCAATCGCTTCTTGTTCTCATACTTTGATGAAAATACACTTCTTTCCATTAAACAGGAAGGATCACTTTATGATTCATTAAAAGAAAGTGACAACGAGAAAGCCATCCACTTCCTTGAAGTGTTCCATAAGCTAAGAGAAGACGCATTAAAAGAGTCTCCTTATATGACCTTAAAGAACATACTTGCCGCAAGTGATTATCACTGCTTTGTCTCTTCACTTATCAATGGAGAACAGCGTAGTGCCAACATTGATGCGTTGCTTGAACTTGCTAGAGGCAGTCAGTTTGTCTATCTTAAGGACTTTATTGATTTCATTGACGCCGGCAATGAAGCCTCTCCAGGGTGCATTGCCAGTGATGATATAGATGCTGTTTCATTTATGACAATTCATAAATCTAAGGGTCTGCAGTTCAAGGTTGTATTTGTTTCTGCTCTTCAGCATCAATTCAATATCAGTGATGAAACAGCTTTTATATTGTTAGATAAAGAGAAAGGTATTGCTTCATCATTGCGTAGTTATCAGGATACTCCATCCTATGGACCTGTTCTTTGTGATTTCAGCAATCCTTATCGTGATGTTATTAGTAAATATATTCATAAAGAAGCCTTGAATGAAGAAATGCGTATTCTCTATGTGGCTTTAACTCGTGCTGAAGATAAACTGATCTTAACAGGAGTATTAAAGGACACTTCTACACTTACTTCACTTGCCAGAGAGGTCAAGGCGAATGATAGTGACCCTAATCATAAACGTGGACACACCGTTGTCTATAATCTTAATATGAGACAGAAGAACAATTATCTTGATTGGATTCTTATGGCCTTATTAAGACATCCTGATTTTGTAGAAGATCTTAAACGTTATAAACCTGATTTCTCATTGAAGCTTTCTCGTTCTTCTTTTAAAGAACTTGAAAATGAAGATACTCAGCTTGCTCGTTTCCACTTATCTATTCACAACAGTGAAGATATTGCCAAGGCAATACCTTCATATGTTAGAAAAGAAGTAGAAAACCAGTATGATCGTTATCAGGAATACTACGATTATACGTATCCCTATGAAGATCAGACGCGCAGTGTTGCTGTAACTACACTACAGAAACAAGAAGATCACGCTATTCTTGATCTAGATGAAACCAAAAGATCCAATGCGGCTTCTTTAGGTACATTGGTACATACTCTTCTTTCTTATCTTAACTTTAAAGATGATGATCTTGACCAATTGATATTGCATCTAAAAGAGAATCAATTCTTTATTGATAATGACTATCAGAGAATCATTGATTATAAGAGTCATCTTGAAGACTTTATCACTAGTGATCTCTATCGCATGATTTCCTCTTCTTCTAAGATTTATAAGGAAAAACCTTTCCGTTATAAGAAGGATCAGATTATTAATGGTATATTTGACCTTGTCTTTATTAAAGATGATCAAGTTTACGTTGTTGATTATAAGACAGATCATATTACAAAAAGAAACTCTATCACTTCTCTTGTAGAGAAGCATAAGGTACAAATTGAACTTTATAAAGAGGTGCTTTTCCATTATTTCAATATGCCAGTGAAGGGGTATGTCTATTATCTTGAAACCAATCAGGTTGTGGAGGTTTAATAATGGTTATTCTATATTATCCGAAGTGTTCTACTTGTAAGAAAGCATTGAAGTATCTTGATGATCTTCATCTTGAATATGAAAAAAGAGAAATTATCATTGATCATCCTACTAAAGAAGAATTAATGAAATGGCAATCATTGAATGATAAGCCATTGAAGTCTTTCTTTAATGTTAATGGGAAGAAATATCGTGAACTTATGTTAAAGACTAAGCTTCCTTTTATGGATGATGATGAAATCTATAATCTGCTTGCTAGTGATGGCATGCTTGTAAAAAGGCCATTACTTATTTTAGATGATAAGATTCTTATTGGCTTTAAAGTAAAAGAATGGGATCAGGTATTTAAAAACGAGGATTAATCTCCTCGTTTTTATTATTCTGTATCAAATTGTGAATAATACAATGTATGATAGAAGCCATTTTGTTTTAAGAGCTGTTCATGTGTGCCCTGTTCTACGATATGTCCTTCTTTCATTACAACGATCTGGTCTGCTTTTTGTATTGTAGAAAGACGATGTGCAACGATAAAGGTTGTTCGTCCTTTCATCATGGTATCAAAGGCATCCTGTATTTGTCGTTCTGTTCTTGTATCAATGGATGAAGTTGCTTCATCTAAAATAAGCATAGGAGGATTTGCCAACATAATTCTAGCGATACAAAGTAGCTGTCTTTGTCCATTAGAGAGATTGGCTCCTTCTTCACTTAACATGGCATTGTAGCCATCCTTGAGTTTTTCAATAAAACCATGTGCATGTGCTTTCTTTGAGGCTTCAATGATTTCTTCTAGAGTAGCATCTTCTTTACCAAAGGCAATATTGTCTTTAATTGTTCCTTTAAATAACCATGTATCCTGTAGAACCATACCATAAAGTGATCGCATATCTTTTCTTGTCATATCTTGGATATTGATTCCATCAATGGAAATTGATCCTAAACGTGGTTCATAGAATCTCATTAATAGATTAATAAGCGTTGTTTTCCCACATCCTGTTGGTCCAACAATAGCGATTGTCTGTCCTGGATGAACATGAAGATTAAAGTCTTTGATTAGTTCCTGATCTTCTTTATATGAGAATGTCACATCTTCAATATGAATGGATCCTCTTGGATTCTCTATTGTTTTTGGATGTGGACATTCTACTAATGGCTGTTCATCGAGAATATTGAAGACACGATCGGCACAGGCTAGTGCGGTTTCTAATTGTGTAAAGACATTAGAAATATCATTGAATGGCTTTGTATACTGGTTAGCATATGTCAAGAATGAAGATAAAGCACCAATTGTCAATCCTCCACCAAGTACACTGAAAGCCCCAAATATACATACGGAACCATAGACAATCGAATTAACAACACGCGTTGTTGGATTGATAAGGGCCCCTAAGAACTGTGACTTGACGCCTGATATAAATAATCGATGATTGATTTCATTGAAGTTTTCTTTGTTTTCTTCTTCATGAGAGAAAGCTTTAACTACTTTCTGATTACCTATCATCTCTTCTACAAAACCAGAAAGTTCACCACGTATTTTTAATTGTTCCTGGAAGTATTTATATGTCTTAGTCGCAATGATACTTGATACTGCTAATGATAATGGTGTTAATATAATCACTATTAATGCGATTTTTACATTAATCATTAACATGAAAACAATTGTCCCAATAATAGTCATGATTCCTGCAAACAGGTTTGTAAATCCTTGTAGTAATCCATCACTGATTAAATCAATATCCGCAATCATTCTGCTCATTAAATCCCCATGTGAAGAGGCATCAATGAATTTTAATGGCAACTGGTGATACTGCTTGAATAAGGCTTTTCTAAAGTCTCTCGTGATATTATATGTCATGGTGTTAGAGAGTCTCATGACAAGGTAGCTAAATAGTGATGTCATTATAACTGAGAAGATGATCATCGCTATTTTCTTATAAAGAATCATGAAGTGAACTTCATGTTTACCTATCATCTGATCAATAGCCTGCCCAATAAGGACCGGTGTCCACAATGTAAAGATGATATTGATAGCACTACATAATAATGCCATATAAAGAAGAATCTTATAGTCTTTTATGAAAGAAAGGAGTCTTTTTAATGTGTTCTTATTTTTCATGATGATCTCCTTCACTTTGTGATTGTACAATTTCCTGATAGACCTGACAGTCTTTTAATAACTGATCATGGGTACCAATGCCGACAATTTCTCCATGTCTTAATACGATAATCTTATCCGCATGGGCAATAGAAGAAACACGCTGAGATACGATCAATGTTGTTGTATCAAGTGTTTTCAATGCTTTTCTTAATTTAGCATCTGTCGCAAAGTCCAGGGCACTTGCACTATCATCTAGAATCAGTATTTCTGGATTTTTTACAATAGCACGAGCGATGGTTAGACGCTGTCTTTGACCACCGGATACATTTTTCCCATATGCTTCAATAGTGGCATCTAGTCCTATCTTGTCTACAAATTCTTTTGCTTGAGAGATTTCCAAAGCTTTCTCAATATCTTTATCGCTTGCTTTTTTATTCCCCCATAACAAGTTAGAGCGAATGCTGCCTTTAAAAAGCACAGCACTTTGTGGGACATAGCCTATTAATTGACGTAGAGATTTGAATTTATATGATGATATAGGTTTCCCTTTAATATAGATTTTACCTGTAGTTGCATCATAGAAACGAGGAATAAGTGAAACCAGTGAAGTCTTTCCTGCACCAGTTCCTCCAATAATACCGATTGTTTCATTCTTGTTTACTACGAAGCTTACATCTGATAAGGCCTGTCCTTCTTTATAAGAGAAAGACACATGATCAAAGCGAATCATTTCTTCATTTTGAGTAGGACTTTCATGTCCTTCAATAATAGAAGAATGCATATCTAATACTTCCGCAACTCTCTTATAGGAAGCACTTCCTTTTATGTATAAGAGAATTACATTAGAGAAGACATACATTGAGAGAAGAATCTGATTCATATAGTTGATCAATGCAATAACTTCTCCTTGTGTCAATGAACCCGCATTGATCTTTATTCCTCCTACATAAAGAATAAGAATAATTCCTAAATTTACAATCACCGTTGTAGCAGGATTTAATAATGCAGCTAGGTTCCCAGCATGTCTTTGTGTATGAGTCTGACGATCGATAGTCTCTTCAAAACGCTGATATTCTTCTTTTTGTTTATTGAATGCACGTATAACACGAACACCTGAAAGGTTTTCTCTTGTTAATGACGATACTTCATCTAATATCGACTGTATTTTTCTATATAGTGGCTGTGTATGTGACATGATCCAATAGATTGAAAAAGCGATCATTGGAGAAATGATCAAGAAGATTAACGCTATTTGTACATTAATCATAAAAGCTGCCACTAATGAACCAATAATCAAGAATGGAGAACGTGAAACCAGTCTTATGGTCATAGCGACTAGATCTTGTAATTGATTAACGTCATTGGTAATACGTGTAATCAATGTTGGTGTTCCCATTTCATCAAGGTTATCATAGTCATAATCATTAATCGCATTAAACATCTCTCTTCTCATGATTGTACCAAATCCCTGTGAAGATAATGATGCAAAATATTGACATACTATTGCGCAACAATAGCCCCCTATTGCGAGTCCAAAAAGAACCCACGCCATTTTCATGATCATCTGTGGATCATTTTTTGCGACACCATAATCGATAACACGAGCAACTGCCATTGGCACACATAATTCAAAGAGTGCTTCTGTCATCTTGAAGAAAAAGCCAATGATGGCTTGCCATCGATATGGTTTAATACATTTTTTCCAATACATGTTTTCCCTCCATTTCTTGCACAATTATAACGCGTTTGATATTATATGTATAATATGAATTATATATTTAACATAGGAGAAAAGTATGGAACTTAAACAAATGAGATACTATAAAACCATTGTTGAAGAGGGGACCATCTCCCAAGCGGCGAAGAAGCTGCATATGGCTCAGCCACCTCTTTCTGTCCAGTTGAAATCCATTGAGCAGGAACTTGGATTAGAACTCATCATTCGTGGAAGACGTCAGGTTACCTTGACTGATGCTGGAAAACTCTTTTATCGACGCTGTGTACAGGTGCTCTCTCTTGTAGATTTGTCTATGAAAGAGATGACCGATGTTATGAAGCAGACATTGCGTATTGGTATTACTTCATCTAATTCCGCATTGATCCAACAAAAACACATTGTCAAGTTCATGAAGGAGCATCCTTCATTAAATGTCCGTATCAAGGAAGGTCCTACTTCTGAAATGAAAGATCTGATTCTTGCCCACGATATTGATGTAGGGATTGTAAGAACTCCTTTTGATGCCAACAATGTTCAGACGTTCTACATGAAAAAAGACCCCATGGTTGCAGTGGGGCCAGCCGATGTCGTCAATGATTCAATGGATCATATGGCAGATTATAAATCACTGCCACTCATTGTCCATCGTCGTTACCGTTCTCTCATTGCGGACTACTGTCTTAATTCTATGCAGTTCTATCCTAATATTCATATACAATCTGATGATTGTCGTACTTCTCTTATCTGGGCAGAAACATTAGGTGGTGTAGCCATCATTCCACGTACAGCCCTTACCTTTGTTCATAAGGACTTAAAGACTGTCACATTAAAAGACAAGGAACTTTATACTTCAGTAGCCTTGATCACAAGAAAAGATGAAGTCCTTTCTCCTATTGCCCAGGAATTTTTGGATTTATTTAAAGAACGATATTAACAGCCTGCGGTACGATCTTTATACGAAGAACATTGCCTTCATATTGTTCACCATCAATATTTGCGCTGCCTTCTGTATAAATTGTACAGGCTTTGACCTTCTTCACGAAGGTCTTTTTATATTTATGAATAGATTTACTTAAAATCTTTGCCAGATAATAAGGGGCTCTCCACTTATTGATCTTAGGCAAGATAACAATATCCATATAGCCATCATTAATATAGGCATCTGGCGCAATGCAGAAGCCTCCTCCATAATAACGTCCATTGGCAATAACACAAAGTGTTACCTGTCCTTCATAAAGAATGCCTTCTTCATCTTCAAGCTTCACTTCATAGAAAGGATATCCTACGACATTTCTTAATAATGACTTCACATAGCCACCCTTCTTATCATGAACAGTATTAGCAACAAGCGCATCAAGACCAAAACAAGCCGTATTGATCACATAGCGCTCATTCATCTTAATTACATCTGACTTGATTGTTTCTCTATTTAAAGACATTCTCAATATTTCTTCAGGATCTTTGGAAATATTGATGAGACGAGAAAAATCATTTCCTGTTCCATATGGTATTACAACCAATTCATGGGTCGTATAAATTAATGACTGAATAACCTGATTTAAAAAGCCATCTCCTCCTACACTGTAGAAACGTGCTTTTTCTTCATATTGAGCAATGATTTCACTTACATGTCCATCAAAACGACTAAAGTGAATATCATAGTCTTTCCCTTTCATAATAGTTTTTATTGTAGAGACAAAAGGATGGATATCTTTTTCAAGAGGCTTAATCAAAAATACATGTTTCATTTTTCTACCTCACATAAAGTTATATAACGTGCAAAGTTCCCTCGTTTATACATACATTGATTTCTAATCACAAATCCCAAAGAAGCGATACGCTCTTTATAATTCTCATGGGTGATAACCACAAGACGTTTACAAAATGATTTTGTAGCACTAATCAAAAGCAGCTGATCATCCACTGAACAATTGCTGTAGACGCCATAAGGAACATCAAGAATACAAAGATCATACTGTTCTTTAATATCATGAATATCCTTCTTTTCAATAAGCAATGGATCATAGCCAAAATGTTCTAGATTCAATCTGGCCTTATAGGAGACCCAACGATTAATATCACTGCCACGAATATTCAATCCCATCGCGAGACCTTCCAGAACAACAGTTCCCACCCCACAACAAGGATCAATAATAGACTGGGATAGGTCATTGCCCACCCCTAAATTGAGTGCACATCTTGCGACTTTTAAAGGAAGAGAATGGGAATAGGAATGAGGTTTTACTTCATAGCGATGCCAATCTCTATTACGTTCAAGGAGTCCAAAGTAATAGATATTATTTAATTTAGTAATAGCCAATTCAACATCTGGTTCATGGAGCTTAGTTGTACCAGCAATAGGTTCACTTAATCGATGACATAATGAAAGACGTTCTTCATAGGGAACATGTACTTCATCATTCTTATAGAAGATCACTTTAAAGTTCTCATAATATAAATGAGCATCCTTAAGATAAGCAATGATCTCTTCAGGATCATTGCTTTCTTTAAAAATAGTCAATCTTTCCTTAATAAATACAGATCTCTTATAATCATAGTCATAATCTGTGAAAAAGTATTTTTCATAGGGTTCATGGAAAATATTTTCAAATTCACATAATGCCATTGATTCTTCATATTGAGGATAGTACTTATAGACATACATATATTTCTTACTCATAATCAAATCCTCTTTTCAATAGTACAAGCTTCACAAGATAAGATGGTACATACTTTCCTGTTGCTTGAAGACATTCTTCTAATGTCTGTTTTCCTCTTGTTAAAAAGATAACCTTCTCTTCTATTTCTTTATCAACATGAAGAACAAATTCTTCTTTCTTATATTCTTCTATGATAATATCAACTATCTCATCACAGCTTACACCAAAGAATAGTGAAATATCTGTGATAGATTTTTCTGCCTTATAACTGTAAATTATCGCTTTATTTCTATTATTCATGATCTCTTTTTCCTTCTTGATAACTAATGGATCATATACCAATGATTCTTTGGTTATTCCCCTATTAATAAGATGATTTTCTAATGCTCTTAGCATCTGTAATGTCATCAGACAATCATAAGTTGCACGATGCTTTTGGGGATCTGTAATATGAAATAATCGACAAAGATCTTCAAGCTTATAGCTCGATGTTTTAATATATTTCTTTGCGATTTCTTTTGAATCAATCATATTGTAGAACAGTCTTTTGACTTCACTTTCTTCTATACCATAACGCAGAGCTGTTGCGACAGTTATACGATAATCAAAAGCAACATTATGACCGATTATTCTTCTTTTACCAATGGCCTTCTTTATTTTTCGCCATTCATCCTTAAACAGTGGCTCATGGGCAAGCTGCTCATGATCAAGTCCTGTTACCCTGATTGCAGCTTTTCCCATTTTCTTTTCTGGCTTAAAAAGAGAATGATAAAGTTCATGTCCTAACATATCCAATACGGATAGTTCGACAATTTCATCATCCTTATATAATCCTGTTGTTTCTGTATCTAGGATAACACAATCATGGATATTTAATATTGTAAAAGGCATCGGAATAAGCTCTGGTGCTTCATATTCATCAACAAGCTGATATTTCTTTCTTATTGGAGTATGTCTAATGACATACTGTTCTTCTTTAATATAATCTTCTAGCACCTGATCACATACAAGATCATAGATTTCTTCTGGAGCATCAATTTCTTTATTTATTAACCATTGTCTTAATCGCTCTTTTTCAAAATGATATTCTTGATTTATTTCTCTTAATGTCTTCATATTTCGTATTATAATATGTTTTCCTTTTTTATACCAGTTTGTCTTTCCCTATGAATTCATGTAAAATAGAGAACACAGGAGGCTTTTACATGTTTACATTCTTTAAACAGCTAACACGTGAAGAAAAGCTGATGACCATCATGATCATCGCCTTATTTCTCCCGATGATTCCTTGTGCCTTAGTATGGCTTATTCTCACTCTTTATTTATTAAAGACAGGTGATATAAAGAGCGCTTATCAACATATTAAAGGCAGTCGTTTTATCTTATTCTTCACAATACTACAGCTGCTTGTATCATTATTCTATCAGAACTGGATTGGCTTTGGTTTTACATTCTTGTTGGTCATGTTCTTTACTATTTCTCTTTTCTTTAGAGAACATCTGACACCACGTTTTTTTGAAACAATGACAACCCTGATTATTTATTTAAGTGCTGTAGTAGGTATAATCGGTTTTATTCAGTACATGTATATCCTACATACATTTAATATTGATCACTTTGAAATCATTATTTTTAATACACCACCTAATCGTGTTCATTCTGTGTATTTTAATTCTAATTACTATGCCATGATGATCAACTTCTTCGTAGGTATTACATTCTATAAAATACTAAATAAATCCTATTCTATCAAAAGATTAGTTTCTTACATACTCATTACTTTATTAAATCTATTTATACTTTATCTCACAGGATGTAGAACAGCCTGGCCAGCATTAATGGCAGGACTAGTCATCATGTTGCTATATAGTCATCATAAAAAACTATTTGCATCTGTTGCTTCATTGTCAGGGGTTGCGGTTGTCTTTTTAGCAACACATCCTCGCTATATTCCACGTATGTCTAATTTCAAGCATTATCTTGGAGTACGATTGAATATCTGGCGTGTAGCCTTATTGAACATTAAGACTCATCCATTATTTGGAGAAGGTCCAATGACATACTGGCATATCTATAAAAACTATCCAAATGCTCATCCCACTCAGCATGCTCACAATGTTTTTATTGATCCCGTTCTTTCCTTTGGGATTGTCGGTATTGCGACAATTGCACCATACTTTGTTGCTTCTACAAAACGTCTTCATAAGCTGCATAAATTAGGATGCAATGATAACCTTGTTGGTCTTATTGTAGGCTTCATTCTCATGACCCTTATTCATGGATGTCTTGACTATACAATCTTCTTTGTCCAGACATCAGTATTGTTCCTAATAATCATCGGTAGCTTTGATGCCTATAAGAAAGAAATAGACTCTGCAGATTAATGCAGAGTCTTTTTAAATGTATAATAAGCACCAATTAAATTAGAATCATTGTGGTACTGACATACCGTAATTGGTGGTTTTCTAAATGTAAAAGCATGCTTTTCAATTTCAACTAAGGCCTTTTCAATTCCTTCCACAAATAATGGATCTTCACTGATTCCTCCACCAATACAGATAATATCTGGATTGATGATATTATCAATATTATAACAATATTTTGCGATCGCAAAAAACCAGTCTTCTACTATAGATACGACTTCTTCATCACCTTCGCGGTAAAGTCTCATCATATCTTCTCCTGTAAGAGATTCATCATTCTTTGTTTCTTTTACTTTCTTAACTACAGTCAAAGTAGAATAATCATCTGCCATTTCACGATAAGAATCTCTTCTCATATCTGAAAAGACAGGACTAAATTCACCGGCAATAAGCTGATGTCCACGAATGATATCATTCTTATAGACAATACCTCCACCAATGCCTGACCCAAAAATCATGACTACACTGTTCTCACAATCTTTTGAAGATCCTATCCATGATTCACATAAAGCAGCTGCTTTTGCATCATTTTCTATTGAAATAGGCTTATTGTCACATAGCGGCTTAAGATTTTCAATAAGATGGAAACCATCTAAATAGCGTAAAGCACCCCCAGTGATCATAACACCATTTTCACTATCAATGCGTCCTGGTGCACTGATTGCGATTCCTTCTAGGTCTTCATCAAATTGATGATAAAGACCACTAAGAACTTCTAGAATATGTTCCTGTGTATCTTGAGGTGTAGGCACCTTTCCTTTTTGAGAAAGGTGACACTCTTCATCTATTAAACCGTACTTGATAAAAGTACCTCCAATATCAATCGCTAAAGTTTTCATCTTTATCCCCCTTTATACTCTATTTTTCATTATACTTTTCCTCTCTCTTTTCACCTTTCCTATTTCACAAAATGAAAAAATAAATGAGTCTGTAGGGGAACAGACTCATTTATCCTTTTCTAAATTTTAAAGGGAAGGGAATTTTATGTTTGTATGAGTGTTGTCGATATCTCTATCGACAAGTACATAATAGTCGAGAAATGTGACGTGAATGTGAACTGTTATATAAATTTGAGGTTAACATCAAAAAATATTGTACATCATTACAAGATTCTTTTTCATTTGCAGATATTAACTGTTTAATTATTTATAACAGCTTATGCCATACAACCTTGATTAGGCTCAATTATTTTTCCAATCTTTTTTTGTGAAGTATTGTCATTAATTATATTTACATTTTTATATAATGAGATATATTCCTTATTACTCGGATTGTAACTAAAGAAACTACAATACTTAACAATAAACCTGTAAATAACGCAAATAGATATGGATCAACAGGAAGTAATCTATAAATTTGATAAAGAATAAATGAAATAGCTCCGATTGAAAAGAATGTACAAGCAGGTGCTCGTTTATCATTATTGACTATAATATGAATAAAAAGAGTATAGACACATACACAATAAGAGACTATTACAGGTAAAATAAAATCTAAAAATATAAAGTGACGAGATGGAAGACCATAGCTCATTGAGATAATCGTAATTAATGTAATAATATAGGATATAATAATAGGGATGATGACTTTAGATAAAAGTAATGACCATTCTGATATTCCAGATATTAGAATAGTATCTAAAATATTGTACTGTCTCTCTTTTTTAAATCCTTCTCCTACAAAACAGAGTGCATAAAGTGCTCCATAAAATACAGGCGCAATACTAATCGAAAGTGCTGTACCTATCAATGCACTTTTTCCTTGTTCATATACAAACATCCACATTCCTATCACAGCTATTAAAAATACGAAAATATATTCTTTAGTTAATCTAAAACTTATTAACTCATTAATAAGTAATGTTTTTAAATCAGTAATCATGTTTCTCCTTTATTGACGTGTTTTTATGAAATAGGAAATATGTCTTATCAATGATAATGAGATAAACGTCGTAATCATAGAAAGAAGCATTCCTACAATAATCATGTAAAGATTTAAAGAAAAATTAAGTAATAAAAAGAGTCTAAAAGCTAGATAAAATAATACTCCTACAATGATGAAAGTAATAAATAATGCTTGTTTATCATTATTAGTTAAAATATGTACGTTAAGAGTCATAGATACAATAAAATAAGAAATCAAGATTGGTAGAATAAAATCTATTAATGAATAATGAATAGACATTCCATATCTCATTAGAAAACCGAGCTTGATTAAAATCATAATGATAAAATCTAGTATGCAAGCAAGAAGCCACGGGGAAAGAATCTTTCCTAAATATATAGAATATTCTGATATGCCTGAGAGAACGATTGTATCTAACATATTGTTTTCTTTCTCATTATTAAATGCGGTTGCGGAAAGAATCATTCCCCACATAGCTCCAAAGTAATGAGGTAATAACATGATTATTAAAGTATTATTTGTCTTTCCATTAAGTAAATATATAACCACAACAATAGCTGTACCTACAGGAATTAAAAGATCATTTCTTAATTTAAGTCCTGTTAACTCATTAATGAGTAGTGATTTTATATCATTCCACATCCCAGTCTTCCTCTTCATCAAAGGTAAGTTTTGAGTATTTATTCATTAATGATTCTTCATCAGGCTTTTCACCACAATACTCTATTTTCCCAGTATTGATGATCACTACTTCCTCACAGATTGCATTAATTAATTCAAAATCATGTGAACTGACAACAATTGTTGTTCCTTTATTATTCATGGATTTTAATAATCGAATAATTCTTTGTTTACTTTCTTGATCTACTCCATTGGTTGGTTCATCAAGTAACAATATTTCTGGATAATCAAGACATGAACATGCAAGAACCAAACGTTTTCTCATGCCATTTGAAAGATGAAAAGCTTTTGTATCCTTCTTTTTCCATAAGCCAATCATCTTTAGAACACGTTCACATTCTGATTCCATATAGGAATCCTTAAGATGAATAAGTCTTGCTCTAAATTTCATATTTTGCATTACTGTCAATTGATTATAAATACCATCATATTCAGGCATATATGAAAGCATTCCACGCTTATGTTTATTAACATTAGGTGCTATCCCATTAATTAATATATGACCTTCTCTTGGATTTAATAATCCTGCGATTAATTTAATTAATGTTGTCTTGCCTGCTCCATTATGACCAAGCAACCCAACGATACTATTATCTTTTATATTTAAATTCAAATTCTTATAAACAATACTTTTCTTATTATATTGAAAACTAAGATCTGTGATTTCTATCATTCAATTTCTCCTTTTTAGATTTAAATCATATGAATAGTGCATTAGCAAGCCATTTAACAATCAATTTAATAACCAAAGAGAAATGAATAATAATATTATGTTTAATCAACTATCTATTAAATAATACTATATCATTTCATATCACTACTATAACATATAATTATAGAAAGAACATCAAAATTAAAAAAGTCCTTAAAAAAGGACTTTTTAGTATACTGGTGCCGGAGATGGGACTTGAACCCACAGCCTACTGGTTACGAGTCAGTTGCTCTACCAATTGGAGCTACTCCGGCATGAATATCATTATATCACTAAATGAAGTATCGTTCCAATTTGAATTTAGA
>NZ_JAGBIX010000013.1:0-4860 GCF_017934775.1 Kandleria sp.
AACTTAAAAATCTGTATTTCTGATTCATAGGGATAGTCTACCCATTTTCAGGGGAGATTTCCGCCTATTCTGGGCATCCATTTCAAAAAAGCGGTTTATGAGTCTGATTTCAGAGATTTAAGTAGTCATGAATAATTCAGGTTAAATTAGGTTTGATATGTTTACTGATGTCATTCCAAGCCACTCTTTTAAAGCTTACATGTTTACATACAAGCGGCCACACTACTAATTGATTGCATAGAAGACCTGCCACAAAAATCAGGGCATATTTCCACGTGTCATTGTCTGTTTTGACCAAAGTAAAAATCAAAATAGTTGTAACGACTTTAGTCACAATATCCCTAACTGCTGTAACTTTAAATTCCTCCATTCCGTACATAAACCAGGTAACATCTAACATAGCTGCAAAAATGACCACTGACATAATCATTGCCAGTATTTTAACTGACGAAAAAAATAATGTATAAATAAAATATGCACCCGAAATAAATATCCCAAGAACAAATTGAAAAGAATATATTTCCCAAAAAGTTCTAGATAGTTTATCCTTATCATCTTTCACATAAGCAATAGTCCTATTTCCATAGTTTTGTAATCCAAGTTTTATGAAAATAGAAAAATAGTAAGCAACAGAATAGGCAAAAGAATACCTTCCTAATCCTGCTGCTCCTAGTATACGAGATATATATGGCAGAGTAATTACTGGAACAAAAATATTTGAGAGTTGAAGTACTGCATTGTAAGCATAATTTTTTTTAATATTACTTCTCATAATTCACAATTAGTATTAAAGACAATTTGTGTCAGTTAGAATAAACTTTCTTTAAGTAATGATCTAGTATTCTTTTAAAACACTAATTTTACCTTGGCTATATTCTTCTCTTCTACGTGTATATTCTTACTATAGATTGGATATGAAAGAGTAAGCAAAAACAAGTTATTTGACATAGAAAAGAAATTGTTCTCCATAAGTCCATAAATAGCATATAGGCAAAGGATAGCAACCAATAAATGTCTATTGTTTTGTTTTAAGTATATCATTGCAATAATGTACAAAATAGAGAAGAAAAAGAAAACAATCAGTCCATATCTTAACAGTATTGACATGTACGCATTATCCAGCCAAAATCTGTATGTTTTACCAACCCCCGGTCTAGTGACTATAAGTTTTATTTCTTGTCCAAGAATCTTAATTCCATAATACTTTAGCGTTCTATGGCACTGCGAAAATCTTTTGGACATGAAAACATCAATCATTTTCAAAAAAGGATACTTGCTTAAATTCATGAATGACAGGATAATACTTGCAGCATTACATATAACTGCAGTTACTATCATCATATTTGAATACACCTCTTGTTTTACCCCTAACGACCTTGTAATCTCATACGCGGCCATAATAATGGCAAAAGTAACAAGACTAAAATATGATGTTTTAGAATTCGCTACCCTCTCAACAAAAACTGCCGCGGCAATAATAATGCCCCAGTCTATTATGTTGAATTTATCCCTTCTTATATAGCATCTACATACCACTAAAAGGAATATTCTCATCCCTAGTTGATTAGGATGAATAAATCCCAACGAATGTCTTACCATAGATCCTCTATACATTGTAAGCTCAGTTATTACTCCCGTTTGGAATAAATAAATTACAATTAATGTCATTATAAGTTCAACATAATATGTTAATTTTACAATTTTATCAAAATCTATATATTTGGCAGCAACAATGAAAATCCAAGTTGACATCATCCTATTATGGTTCGAATTTAAAGTAGCGATGATAATTGGTAGTGATATCATTCCAATAACAACAAGTTCATGGAACTGATATTTCTGGAACAAAACTATCTGAGCTAACAATAATCCCAGAATAATGACTGCCATTTGATCATTAATATCACTAGTATTCCACCATAAAAAACGCTCTAGAGTTGAACTAAATAACACCTCAGTCCCAGACCAGAGAGTAAAAATAAACACTATAAAGTATTTTCCAAACTCTTCTCTTTTACTCATTTTTATTAGTTTTACATTCTGTGGGTTTCTTACCAAACAAACAATAGTACCACATCTTCTGTACAAATCTCTGATATCTATATAAAAAAATGTAAAAATGTTCAAACCAATATGGAAATCCACGTTGTTCCCATTCAACCTTGTTCAGAAGCCTATTTGCCCCGCATTTTTCTAATTGTCTATTTAGTTCATCGACACGATACCACTCATTATTTTCATCGACTTGCTCATACCAACCAAACGAAGCAAATAATCTCAATTCTATACTCGCTAAAGCTGCATAACTCAATAGAGCATACTGATTTTCACAATTATCTAAAACCATCTTCCAACAATCCACAAAATCCAATGCTTGCTCATACGAAAACTTTCTTTTGCTTTGAGTAATTCTGTGTACATAAATTGGATAGTTAATATGTAAAATATTAGGAGTATTTTTTAAAACCTCAGCGCAGAATACAACATCCTGCCCTCTTTTTTTATCCGGATATTTTAATCCATTAGAAATCAAAAACTCTCTTCTATAAATAGACAAAAAATGAATGAACGGATAAGCAAATTTTCTAGTGCTAATCAGACCTTCATAGTTAAAGCTACTGAATCTGCGACTATGTTCAAATCTACCTACCAATTTACCCTTGTATAACCTATACATATTGCCAAAGCATACATCTAGTTTTATTTCTGAAACAGCTTTATATGCTCTTTCAACTGAGTCGCTTTTAGCGAAATAATCATCACTGTCCAGAAACATGATATACTGTCCTTTTGCAACAGCTAACCCTTGATTTCTGGCAATACCAGCCCCGCTTCTATTCTGATTTATGAGCACAATATTCTTATTTCTTCTCTTAGCTTTTTCTATTATTTCTAATGAATTGTCTGTTGATCCATCATTGACACATATTACTTCCATATCATCTATCAATGTTTGTGCCAATACACTATTTATACATTGCCCTATATATTGTTCATCATTATAGAAAGGAATAATAATGCTTACACAATAATCATTTTTCAACATTCATACTTCCCCACAACATCACTCCATATTATCAACTTCAACCAACTTATATTACCTATCTGACAAATAAGTTGGAGCAATGTTTTTTCTATGATTTGCTATAGTCTCATCAATTGCACTAGTACATAGTCCTACTGCAATAAAAAAATGTATTTCAAGTATTTTAAATATTTCAGATGGGAATCTATCCCTTATTACTATCACATTTTCAATTGAATAGTCAGTAACATCTCTTGGATGTACTTTCAAAAAAACATTTCCATATCGGGAGTAAAAATTACATATTTCTGAGTATAGACGTACTTTTTCCTTTTCAGAAACATAGCCATCCTCGCTAATCGGCTGCGTATAAACTATACATTTTCTACTATCATTACACTCCATTAACTTTTTTAAAACAACCTCATTAACAAAGAATGAACATAAGTATTTTTTCTTTAAATCATCATACGTTTGTATTATTTGCTGTAAGCTAAATATTTGAGCTTTTGATTTAGGCACACCTAATTCAATCAGTTTTTCTTTTGAATGCGCAAAAACATACTCTATTTTATTGCTCTTCCACCAATTAAGCTGATTACCATAAAGTCCCAGACATAATGTATATAATACATTTTCTTTTGGTGTTAGCCATAACTGTGCACCTTCTTCGACAAAAATGGCATTCTTACAATGCTTAAAGAAAATGCTTGCTGGATACACTACTACTTGTTTATTCCATGACATATTAATCATTAAGTACTCGTTTTGTTGACAATCTAAGTCTTGAAGTACTGTTCTGAAAATCCTTCTGTTTTTTATCTCACTAATCCCAAATAACCTTTTGCAAAATCCTCCTTTATCTATTAAAACAGTGTTAATTCCTGCCTGTTTAATTCTATTTACAATATCTATATAGAATTCAATGTTATCTTTTGGGTGTCTCATTGGAGCCACTACTATTGTACATGCTTGATAGCTGCAATTAGCCAGAATAATGCTTAACGCAACAAAAATATGATACATTGTATGACAAAAAAAGATTTTCTTTTCTTTTTTAGTATTAATTGCATCCAAAATATGCATAGTTATTTTCCTTTATTCATATGTATCAAATTATAACTTTTCGATTTCTGGCTTGAATAATAAACCATCGTGATAACCTTTAACTAAAATATCAATTTTCTGCTTTCTATATTTTTTTTCTTTAGCGAGAACCATCATATATGTATATATAAACTTGGTAATCAGATATATATTTCCTTTCATACCATACTGTCTATAGCAATGTACATCGTTTCGATAAAGGTTTTGATACCTATACATTCTATCTTGAGTATCTTTAACAATATTCGCCTTCATGTTGACCTTAATAGCATGTGTAACTTTACTTGAAGGGACTACATAAACCGGATATTTTCTTGAAATTCGGCCACTGAATTCATAATCATCAGTATAAAAGAAGTATTCTGCAATAGGTAACCCCACATCCTTAACTGCATCCGCATTAACATACATAGAAGCTGCTGAAACCATGAGCGCTCTAACTAAATGCTTATTATAATCATTATCCTTTATAAATCTAAATAATGTTTTTTTCTGCCTATTAGGTTTACATATTTCCCCATCAGTCCAATATGCTACGCTAGAAAGAATTCCCCAATTCCCATCTAATTCATTATCAACACGCACTAATTCTACTAAAGCATCTTTATTAGGTATTACATCATCATCCATCAACCAAATATACTTGTAACCTTGTAGAACAGCCTCCTTTATTCCCCGTGCTTGTGCACCGGCACTTCCTAAGTTTTTTCCAACATTTATATATTTAA
>NZ_JAGBIX010000014.1:0-2714 GCF_017934775.1 Kandleria sp.
TCTAAATTCAAATTGGAACGATACTTCATTTAGTGATATAATGATATTCATGCCGGAGTAGCTCCAATTGGTAGAGCAACTGACTCGTAACCAGTAGGCTGTGGGTTCAAGTCCCATCTCCGGCACCAGTATACTAAAAAGCCCTTTGTTAAGGGCTTTTTTATTTTATTGGCATGATTGTGGCATGATTTTTTAGAAATCATCAAGAATATTGAGCAATTTTTTGTTTTTGTTGGGAAACATATGTGCGTATGTTTCTTCTATGACACGTGGACTATTTCCACTAAAGTTGCTGATTTCAAAAGCGTCCATCCCGTTATTTATAAGCAATGAAATAAAGCTGTGTCTGAAATCATGAATGCGGATTCTTTTGAAATTATGCTTCTTGCATACCGCGTCATTGTAGCGTCTGATTCTTTTTGGATCCATTGGCCCCATTTCTTTTGTACGAGGATTGAATAATTCAATAATGTATTTTGATTCAGGATATTTTTCATGGTGCTCTTTTAGTTCTTTTAATAGCAGATTATTTAATGGAACATGACGCACTGAACCGTTCTTGGTTCCCTCCAAAATTGTATGATCGCGATAATTATATCGCGAATGTATGTACAGCATGTTGTTGTTGATGTCTTTCCACGTCCTTGCAGCGAGTTCACCAATACGCATGCCAGTAAAATAGAGAAGATCAAAGACCAAGAGCATATCTTCATCACTGATAAGCTTCCTGAACTGTCTATATTCTTCTTTTGTGTAGTACATCATTTCCTTTTTAGGCCGTTCCTTATGCACAAGTTCTACACAGTCGAATGGGTTTGTAGAAATATATCCTCTTCTAAGACAATATCGAAGAAAACTCTTGAATTCCATTTGTATTCTTGAAATTGTCTTTTCTTGGAGAGAGGATGCTATAAGATGAGCCTGAAAACGTTCGATATCCTTGACGCTTATTCTCCTGATACGGATGTTACCATAGAATCCATAAACATGATTGCATAAACTATTCTTGTAATCTTCTACAGTGCGATCCTGTACTCTTGTGGCTTTGTAATCAAGAAATGTGTCAATAGCAGTAACAAGAGTTATTTCAGATGCTGACGTTGAATTTATGAGTCTTGCTTTAGCTTCATGCCTTTTTGCTTCTTCAGCACTGGTGAACCCTCGCTTATGATACTGTCTAGCAGATCCAAAGCCATCAACATAACTGAAAGCGACTCTATATCGCTTTCCCTTTTTTGTTTGATATGAATAAACAGGCATGATAATTGTACTATAGCTATATTACATAAAGCTATTTTTCCTTTCAGCCAGTCCGCAATAACGGACTGGCGTTTTTGTAATAAAACAATTATAAGGTGAAAAATTAAATATTAAGTTTACGAACTAATATATTCATATAAACACGATAATTTGATTCATCATTATAGACTGTATCATCATCTATAATTTTTGATTTTCCGCCACTAATTCTTAAGTCAATACCATATATTCTGTTTTGGTTCAGGTATTTGTGTATTAGTTCTGTTTCTTCACTAGCGACATAGCCGAGCTTGAAAGACAATGGACCGTATGAAACACTCACATAAACTGCATTAGGGTCGTGAGGATTTTTAGGTTCTTTTACAAGCTTTGGATTGAGTGAAGGGATGTATCTATATTCATATACTATATTTGAAAATTTACTTTTCTGTTCCATAACATAATCTATATTCTTTTGAAGTTTGATTTTATTTATGTAGTTTTTGAAGTTATCCTGGTAATAATCACTTCCCACTACATCAATAGAAATAATTTCTAAATCGTCTTTTGATATTTCGCTGCTTTCAAAAAAATTAGAGATTTTCTTTAATAGATCCATGACTATATCCTCCTTAAAAATTATTCAGAACTGACAAAATCAGCAAGTTCATCTAATGTAAAGCCAAGAATTGAAGCGA
Source organism: Kandleria sp. (assembly GCF_017934775.1). Taxonomy (NCBI): domain Bacteria; kingdom Bacillati; phylum Bacillota; class Erysipelotrichia; order Erysipelotrichales; family Coprobacillaceae; genus Kandleria; species Kandleria sp. The sequence continues at coordinate 1,938 of NZ_JAGBIX010000014.1, forward strand.
GCTTTTTTGCATCATCAAAATATAAATTGTTTTTTCCGCGCTCAATATCAACGTACCAGGCTTTCGATTTGCCTACAGCTTTCCCTAGCTCTTCTTGTGTCATTGCTTTATTTTTTCGTGCGTTTTTTAAATATAAACCGAGCTTAATATTAAAATCACTATACATATTTTCATCTCCTCACATGCTTAAATAGTAAATCTTCACCTATAAAATATCATTTGTTGGCTAATAACACAATAAAATAAGACGTATAATAAATAAAAAAAAGATAAAATACTCATAAAATGGTTGACAGCCAACTTTTATGAGGTATAATTGAATTTGTAAGTTGGCTAGAAACCAACAAAAAGGAGAAAATATGAAGTTAAAAGTTAAAGCTATTAGAGTCAATATGAATTTTACACAAAAAGAGCTTGCTGATATCTTACAGATGTCACTTTCAACATATCAAAAAAAAGAAAATGGTATTAGTCCTTGGCTTTACAAAGAAATTGTTGAAATTGCGAAGATAGCAAACGTAGACATCAGTAATATAGAAGCATAATTTTTTTAATTAAAAAGTTGGTTGATAGCCAACACAAAAGAAAGGAGAAAGTAACATGATTAACAAAATAATTATTAAATGGCTTTTTGGCTGGAGTGAATCAACTTATTCTAGAAAAGTCAATCGCTGGTATGAAAGTGAAGGTGTAAGTGAAAGTTTCAGAAATAAAAAAGGAGTACCTATTTCAGTGTTCTGTAAGTACACAGGTTTTAAAGAAAAGGATGTTCTTACA